>SKKR01000182.1 GCA_007123655.1 Thermomicrobiaceae bacterium | reverse complement strand
GGGCAGTGAGCGTGCTCGAGGGGTCAGCGTCCGCCGGAAACTCATCCAGGGCCCGCTGCCGGAACGCTTCTCGAAGCCCCGCATCCTGCAGGCTGCCGGCCAGTTTATCGATCACATCACGAGCCCGCCGGAGTTCGGCCGGGATATCCGCCTGACGGCCTGCCTCCTTCAGCAAGCGGGCCTGAGAGAGATGAATCTTCCACTGCAACAGCAACAGCCCGCGCCGGCTGGCGCCAAGGTACGCCGAGTCGAGCACCACTCCCGCGTCCGTGAATCGACGCAGGGCGATCAGCACGTCTCCCCTGACTTTCGCCAGGACTGGAATGTCCTGCGGACCGTCGCAGTTTCGCGCCGTCTCCAGGAGGCGGTCGGCGATATCGAGCGCAGCGGCCGGGTCGCCCTGCGCCATCGCCAGCCGCGTCCGTGCCATCCAGACCATCCGTTCACCGATGGTGTTCATGGCCAATCTTGCGTCGAACTTGGCAAGGAGTCGCTCCGCGTCGTCGATCATCCTTTCTTGCAGGCGATTCGTTGCCAGAAACCCGGTCGCCGTTAATCGCCAGAGCCGTGATCCGGTCTCATCTGCGAGGACGGCTGCCTGCTCGAAATGCTTGCTCGCCGTCCGAAAATCAAGCATTTCCGCATAGAGACACCCCAGCGCCATCCTGCTGACCGTCATCCACTCCTGGTGTTCGATCTCCTCCGCGAGTGCCAGCGCCGGGCGCGCGTAGTGCAATGCGAATCCGAGGTGTCCCTGTGAGAGTTCATGGATCGCAAAGGTGACGTTCGCATATGCCTCTCCGGCGGACCAGTCGATCCCCCGGACCAGGTCGAGCACCTGACGGCCCATCGTTACCGCCCGGCCTACCGAGATGCCGCCCGCAAGCGAGATCGTTTCGAACATGCTGTAGCCGCCGGCGGTCATCATCATGTTCGATTGAACCGAGGCCATCCCCATTCGATCGTCAAGGTCCCGGTAACGTTCGGAGGCAACAGTGTAGCGCTCGTTCATGAGCCTGATGTCTCCGCTGATATCGGCGACAACGCCGAGCAGGTCAAGCGCTTCAGCCTCACCCGTCCGGTCACCGGTTTCACCGAAGATCTTCAGCGCGTCGGAAAGCGTTGCTTCCGCCTCGTCAGCCAGTTCCTGATTCACCTGACAGTGGCCGATCTGGACCAGGCTTCGCGCGATCATCGGCAGGTCTCCGATTTTCCGCGCCAGCGAGAGCGACTGCTGGAAGTAGCGGTCGGCGAGTTCGTAGTCGCGACCGGTCCAGAGCGCGCCCAGCTCGAGCAGCGCCTCCCATTCCATCGTCGTATCGCGGCTTCTCCGGACCTGTGCCAGCATGGTTTCGAAGTCCAGTCTGGCCAGCTCGAACCGACCGAGGGTGGCGTACGCCTTTCCCCGCTTCCAGAGCAACGAGGGTTGCGGAGAATGGGACAGTTGCTCGGATGCGTTGAGCGCTCGGGTGTACTGCTCGGCGGCGGCCCGCGGAGCGAAGCGCGCAAACGCCAGGTCTCCCGCCTGGACCGCGTAGTGCATCGTCTTCTCCCAGAGCCCGGCGCGCTCAGTGTGATAGGCCAGCTCCGAGTCGCGTTGCTCGCGATCCCCGGTTTCGATGCCTTCCAGCGCATCGGCGACCGCACGATGAAGCCTCCGCCGCTCTCGGGCCAGCAGATCACCGTAGACCGACTGCCGGGTGAGGGCATGCCGGAAGGAGAAGTGATCGTCGGATCGCTCGTCGATGAGCTGAATGTCGATCAACTGGCGAAGACTCTGTATGAGCGCGTCCTCGTCCATCCCGGTGAGCCGCTGAAGTACCGGAAAGCTGAAGTCCCGGCCGGTCACGGACGCCAGTGAGAGCACCTCCCTCGCGGAGTCACCCAGCGAACGCACGCGCTGGGCAACCGCGTCGTGGATACTTCTCGGGACCCGCAAGTCGCCAGTCTCCTTGCGCTGCCAGCGTCCATCAAGCAGGTAAATGTCACCATCCGCGATCAGCGCGCTGAGCACTTCTTCGATAAAGAACGGATTACCGTCGGTCAGGGACGCGATCATGTCCAGGAAGTCGCCGCGTACCGGGTACGGTTGCTGGAAGGCGTCTCGCAGCAAGGCATCGACCTCGCTCTTTCGGAGCCGCCCGAGTTGAATCTCGGTTGTCAGTCGCATTCTGTCCAGCGTGGCGAGCATGTGCCGCAGCGAGCCGTCGACCTCATCACTTCGATAGGTCAACAGCGTCATTACCGGCCCCCCGCTAAGCGACTGGATCAACCCGGGAAGCACTTCGAGGGTGGCGTCGTCCGCCCAGTGGAGATCTTCGAACACAAGTAGTAATGGTGTAGTCGATGCCTGTTCAAGCAGAACGCCTGCTGTCAGCCGTGAGATCCGGCGTTTGCTCGGGATCGACCCGCTGGCCTGGTCCGGATGGGCTGTCAGCTCGCGTAGCAGGGAACTCACCTGGGGACTCGCCGCATCATCGGCTCGCAGCCGGCGGTCGCTGAGCAGTTCGATGATCGGAACGAAGGCGGTATCGCGATCGACTTCGAAACAGGTTCCCTGGAGAAGGAGGCCGTCATGGCGCTTCAGGAACCGTGCACTGATCTCTGTGACCATGCGGGATTTGCCGATCCCGGCTTCACCGCTGATCATCACACATGATCCGTGGCCTGCCCGGGTATGCTCGATGATCGGTTCGATCGTCTGCAGCTCCCGGCTCCGGCCGACGAGTGACAGTGAGCCGAAAGGGACGTTCGGCGGCGC
>SKKR01000510.1 GCA_007123655.1 Thermomicrobiaceae bacterium | reverse complement strand
CGGCGCCTGAGGGCAGCACTGGCCCGGTCGCGTTCCCGCGCAGGGCCGTGAGGGTCGTTCGAACGCGATCAAACGACATCAACGGACGTTCGAACGCGTTGACCAGATCCAGCTTGTGCATCGAATTTCCGCGTCTCAGCGTTTCGGCGACCTGACGCGTGACGGACCCGTCCGAAAAATCATCCTCGTCAAGCCGCCGGTAGAGATGCCCGGTCTTTCCAGGTATTGCAATTTCAGGGACTACGATGACGTACCAGCGCCTGCCCGGAGTGTCGACAAACTCCAGTTCTGTTCCGGTTCCCGATGCAAGCGCGAGTCCTCGGTGGAGAAAAAAGGGCACGTCCGATCCGAGTGAGGCCGCGATTTCGGTGATTACGTCTTCTCGAACATCGGTCGCCCGGGCAATGGCGCCCAGGATTGTCCCCGCGTCGCTGCTGCCGCCCCCCAGCCCCGCTGATAGCGGGATGTGCTTGGAAATCCTGACGCGCACCATTGGCCGGATCCCGGTTTCCGCCTCGAGAGCTCGCAGGGTCCCCTCGACGAGGTCTTCTCCGTTATCTGCCTGCGACGGAGACACGAGTCCGGGCCTGTCTGAAGCCCAGACGTCGATAACATCGAACACGGAGACGGACTCGAGCACGGTGACAACGTCATGGAAGCCATCTGCACGTTTGCCGGTAACCTCCAGGCCCAGATTTACCTTCGCAGGCGCGAACAGCCGGTACGGGCGAGCGGGGCGATACTCAGTCATTGAGAAGTTCCCGGAAGCCTTCATAGGCGGAGACCCATTCCGGGACGTCGAGTGTCTCGGCACGCCGGGACGGTTCGATCCCGCTCTCACTAAGTGCTGCTGCCGCAGAGCGCTTCTGTATGTCCAGTGACGCGGCGATCGCGTTATCCAGCCGTTTTCGTCGCTGCGAGAACCCGGCGCGTACGAGTCTGAAGAACGCTTGATGGTCGTTGATGGGGAGCAGTGGGGCTTCACGGGTCTCTAGCCGGACAACCGCGGATTCGACTCGGGGTGGAGGAATAAACGCTCCGGAGCCGATGCGAAACTCGACTTTCGCATGTGCATAGAACTGAACAGCAACCGCGAGAATCGACATTTCTGGAGGTCGCGCGGTCATCCTTTCGGCGACTTCACGCTGCACCATGAGCACCAGGCGCTTCGGCGGTTGATGGTGTTCCAGGAATCGCTGGATGACCGCGGTCGCGATGGAGTAAGGCAGGTTCGCTACCACCACGTAATCGCTCGCCGGGATCACCTGGTCCAGATCGAGTTCCAGAATATCGCCCTCGACTATCCGGGCGCGCTCGCCAAAGGAGTCACGAAGTCGCCGGGCGAGGCGGGCATCGAGTTCCACCGCGGTAACGGATCCGGCGTGTGCTGTTAACTCGCTGGTGAGGATGCCAAGCCCGGGACCCACCTCGAGAACGTCATCGGCGCTGCTCAACCGCGCCACTCGGACGATTCGCTCGACGATCTTCTGATCGTGCAGGAAATTCTGCCCGAGCGCCCGGGACGGGTGGACGTCGAGATCGCGGAGGATTTCCCGCCAGTTCGGGTGTTCCCGCGGCTCACGGTGAGGAGACGCCGACTCGCCGGCCATCGCTGGATTCGCCCGTCAACCGGATCGGATCTTAAGGCCGCCACCCGCAGCGACTCTTCCGATCTCCCAGATCGGCGATCCGGTCGCCATGAACGCGGTTCTGAGGGCTTCGGCGCGCATATCGGAGGCGGTAATCAGCAGCCCGCCTGAGGTCTCCGGGTCGAACAGCAGATCGACGATCACCTTCGGCACCTGTCCGTCAATTTCAAGACCACCTGATGCGTCAGAGGAGTAGAACTCCCGGTTTCGTTCCGCGCCTCCGGGCAAACGTCCCTCGCCCGCGTAGCGTTCTGCTCCGGGCAGCAGCGGAATCGCTGATGCATCGAGCACGATCTGGACGTCGCTCTTCTGCGCCATCTCCATTGCATGACCTATAACACCATATCCGGTGATGTCAGTGCAGCTGTTGATTCCCGTGCTCTGGCTCAGCCTGGCGGCCTGCATGTTGAGCTTCATCATGGAATCGATGGCCGCGTTCAGATCGGACGGGTCACAGGCTGACTGCTTGTTCGCCGTGGTGATGACGCCGGTGCCGATCGGTTTCGTGATGAAGATCCGGTCTCCAGGTTTCGCGCCCGATTTGGTGATCGCTCGCTCCGGGTGGACTGTCCCCGTTACCACAAGCCCGTACTTTGGCTCGTCATCCGTGACGGTGTGTCCTCCGGCGATTACCGCGTTGGCCTCTCCCAGCTTGTCCGCGCCGCCTTCAAACACGCTGCTGAGGATGTCCAGCGGCAGGTTCTCTGGCCAGGCAGCGATGTTGAGGGCGAACAGGACTTCCCCGCCCATGGCGAATACGTCGCTCATCGAGTTTGCCGCGGCGACAGCCCCATAGACGTACGGATCGTCAACGACCGGCGGGAAGAAATCGACCGTCTGAATAATGGCCTGTTCGTCGTTCAAACGGTACACGGCAGCGTCATCGCTGGTTTGCAGTCCAACGATCAGGTTTGGATCTGTTCGTCTGGTTAATGGCTGCAGAACCTGCGCCAGGGCTCCGGGCCCGAGCTTTGATGCTCAGCCGGCGCAGGACGCCAGTTCTGTCAGCCGGATCTCATCACGTGACTGCATTTAGCAGAGTTCCAATCAGAAATGACGACCCGAGTCATCGGGAACGATTCTTCCACCCAGACCATACTATCCCGAACGCGGCG
>SKKR01000305.1 GCA_007123655.1 Thermomicrobiaceae bacterium | reverse complement strand
GAACGGACTCCTCCATCGGGAACAGGCCGAAGGGATCACCAGACCGCAACGACATCGGACCGATCTGAAACCGGCCCCGGCGAGAACACCAGGTTTCAACCCGCCACCTGTTGGCATCGTTACTCTTCAGGTTTACGACCCGGCTTACCTGATGTCCGGGCATATCGGAATGGTCGACCGCCTCCACCCAGAGTTTCGGCAGCCGGCTGCCGTTGCGTATTCGCACGCGCTCCTGAAGCGTCTGGCCGACCTGGGCGCGGTTCGATTTTGTTTCTCGGGTAATCTCGAGCCCGCGCAGGCTGAACCTGCTCCACACGAAGCTGACAACGAGCAGGCCGGTCAGAACGAAGAAGAGATTATCGAGAATGCTCCACCGGTTGATTTCAGAGACAACCAGAATGCCGATGATGAGAGCAACGAGCTTCAGGGAGTTCACGATCCGCGTCCGACTTCCCTCCACCCCCTGGCCTGCCCACGGGCTCCGTCAGGGCCGGACGGCGCCTGACCACCCGGAACCGGTATCGAAGCCAGAGTTTCCCGAACGATGATCCGGGAATCGACGTTCTTCATTCGCGCGGACGGACTCACGATGATCCGATGGGACAGGGCCGGCTCGGCGAGATCTTTAATGTCGTCCGGAATCACGTAATCTCTGCCGTTCATTGCCGCCCAGGCGCGGGAGGTGTTGTACAGCGACAGGGAACCCCGCGGGCCCGCGCCGAGATAGACGTCATCGTGCTCCCGGGTCGCTTCAGTAATCGAGACGATGTATTCGATCAATGAGTCATCCACGTGCACTTCCCGGGCAAGTTTCTGCGCGTTGATCAGGTCCTCGACCGAGAGGACCTGCTCCAGTCGCTCCAGCGGATGCATCGTGTGTTGTCGCTGGAGGATGTCCACCTCGCCCTGATGCGTCGGATAACCGAGTGACAATCGAATGAGGAACCGGTCGAGTTGCGCTTCGGGCAGCGGGAATGTTCCTTCGTATTCGATCGGATTTTCGGTTGCCAGAACGATGAACGGATCGGGAAGCGCATAGCTCACGCCGTCGACCGTGACCTGCGCCTCCTCCATCGCTTCGAGCAGCGATGACTGCGTCTTCGGTGTCGCCCGGTTGATCTCATCGGCCAGGACGATCTGCGCCACGACCGGACCGGGGCGATACTCGAACTCACCAGTCTTCTGGTTGAAGACGCTGACACCGGTGACGTCGCTTGGGAGCAGATCCGGCGTGAACTGGATACGCTTGAAGGTGCACCCGACACTTCGCGCGATCGCTTTGGCCAGAACGGTCTTACCGACACCAGGGACATCTTCCACCAGAACGTGGCCCCGGCACAGGAGCGCCACCATCACGAACTGCACCTCGCGGCGCTTTCCAACGATGACGCGTTCAACGTTTTCGATCATTCGGTGGGTCAATGACTGGACGGATTCCATACCGCTCCCCTCTTGCATCGCTCCGGGCTAATCCGTCCGTGACAGGAAGAACACATGACTCACGCGGTGTCTTTCACGAACGAACACGTAGGTTATGATTGCCAATGATTATTGCAGCGCAACCTTAAGCGAGCCTTATCAGGCCGACGGGCTCCGCCGGGCGTTTCACATTTCGGCAGCGTTGAGCGTTCAATGCACTGATTCACCGTAGGGATTATATCAACCAGCATGTCTCGAAACGCAGCGGTTTCAGACTGGCTGATCATCGGACTTCAGCAATGACTCAACGCCGGCGGGCTTCGAGCCATTCGCCTCGTATAATGAAGTCCGCGCCGGTGAAAGGAGACCAGCATGTCGGAAGATTCTCAGGCATCAGGCAAGCGACTGATGCTCGTTGACGGCCATGGCCTGGCTTACCGTGCCTATCACGCGCTCCCGGAGACGCTCGCCACGTCCGACGGGGAGCCGACCAACGCTATTTTCGGATTCACCTCGATGCTTCTTGACGCGCTCAAAGAGTACAAGCCTGACTTCGTTATCGTCAGCTTCGACGTCGGCAAGACCTTCCGTCACGAGGCGTTCGAGGAGTACAAAGCCCATCGAGCGCCGATGCCGGACGATCTCCGCAACCAGATTGACCGCATTTACACCGTGCTCGACGCCCTGAACATTCCGATTCACTCCAAGGACGGGTTCGAGGCCGATGACGTGATCGGCACGATCGCCCGAGTTGCCGGCGAGTCGTGTGCGGAAGTGCTGATCGTGACCGGAGACAGCGACCTCCTGCAGCTCGCAGATGAGAAATCGCAAATTCTGCTCCCAGGCAGACCCAGGTTTGGACAATTCAGACTCTATGACCGGCAGGGCGTGATCGACCGCTACGGTTTCCCACCGGAGCGGATCCCGGATTTCAAGGCGCTGGTAGGCGATACCTCCGACAACATTCCCGGAGTTCCCGGCGTGGGACAGAAGACCGCCACGACACTGATCCAGCAGTACGAGGATCTGGAGACGCTCCGAGAACACCTGGACGACGTCACGCCGACCCGTGCCCGTAACTCGCTGCAGGAACACTTCGATATCGCACTCCAGGGACGAGAGCTGGCCACGATTATCCGGGATGTCGAACTCGAACTCGACCTGGAACGCTGTGTTGTCGCGGACTACGATCGGGACAAGGTGGTGCAGGTCTTCCGTGAGCTCGAGTTCCGGACGCTTCTGGACAGGTTACCGGAGCCGGCGAAAGTGGCGCCGGCAGCGCCCGCTCAGGCGAGCACGCGAACGATCGTCACTGATCAGGCCCAACTCAAGTCATTCGTCGCGCGAGCAAACCAGGCTGATGCACTGGCGGTGGACGTCGAGACGGATTCGACGCGCGCATCGGAAGCCCGGCTGGTCGGCATCGCCGTGGCGACGGGGCCGTTCGAGAGCTTCTATATCCCGGTCGCCCATTCGACCAATGGTCGAGCGCAACTGGACCAGCGTGTCGTCCATGAGGCGCTTTCCCCGCTCATCTGCTCCGAGGACGCAACCCTGTACGCACACAACGCGAAATATGACGCGGTGGTGCTGGAACGTCACGGTTACTCGCTGCCACGCTTCTCCTTTGACACGATGATCGCGGCGTATATCCTCGGCGAGAACTCACTCGGACTAAAAGAGCTCTCCTTCAACAGACTTGGCATCGAAATGAAAGAGATTTCGAGCCTCATCGGGAGCGGTCGCAATCAGATCACGATGGATCTTGCCGACATGGACCAGGCCGGCGACTATGCCTGCGCCGACGTCGAGTCTACGTATCAGCTCCGAGATCTTCTGGCGCCGGAACTCGAAGAACAGAAGCAGGCCGAACTCTTCTACGACATCGAAATGCCGCTCATCGACGTCCTCATCGACATGGAGCGCACAGGTATCGCGCTTGACGCCGAACTCCTCCGCACGCTCTCAAAGCAGCTTGCCGGTGAAATCGAGGAACTCGAGGGCGAGATCTACGGACTGGCGGGACGAACCTTCAACATCAACTCGCCACGTCAGATGGCGGATATCCTGTTCGAAGAGTTGAAGCTTCCCGCCGGGCGCAAGACCAAGACCGGATACTCGGTCGGTCAGGAAGTCCTGGAACACCTGCGAGACGCGCACGAGATCGTGCCGCTCATTCTAGAATACCGGCAACTGCAGAAGCTGAAATCCACCTATGTCGACGCGCTTCCGGATCAGGTGAACCCGGAAACCGGCCGGGTCCACACGTCGTTCAACCAGACGGTAGCAGCGACCGGCCGGCTGAGTTCAACCGACCCGAACCTGCAGAACATTCCGGTGCGATCGGGCATCGGTCGCCAGGTCCGGCGGAGTTTCATCGCGGACAACCGGGAGGGGTACCGTCCGTTCGACGAAACGGCACGCTTTCTGGCTGCCGACTACAGCCAGGTCGAGCTGCGTCTCATGGCGCACTTTTCGGAAGACGAAACCCTCCTGTCCGCGTTTCAGGCCGGTCAGGACATCCATGCGGCCACGGCTGCCGATGTGTTCGGCGTGGGCCTCGACGAGGTTACGTCTGACATGCGGCGCATCGCCAAGACGGTCAATTTCGGCATCATGTACGGTATGCAGGCGTACGGGCTCTCGCGCGACACCGGCATGCCACGCCAGGAGGCACAGCAGTTCATCGACACCTATTTCGAACGGTTTCCAGGCGTCCGGAACTATCTCGACCGAACGAAAGAGCTGGCCGCCGAGCAGGGGTACGTCTCAACGATGTTCGGACGACGGCGCTACGTCGGCGATATCAAATCGAACAACTTCAACCGCCGGACGGCGGCGGAACGCATTGCCATCAATATGCCGCTCCAGGGTACCGCCGCGGACATCATGAAAATCGCGATGATCCGGCTGAACCGGGAGCTTCGGCAGCAGGGATACAAGGCTCGCATGATCCTTCAGGTGCATGACGAGTTGCTCTTTGAGGTGCCGGAGTCGGAGACCGGGCCGCTCGCGAAACTGGTAACCGAGGTGATGGAGAATGTCGCGGAGCTCAAGGTGCCGCTCGTCACCGAAGTTTCGGTCGGAGACAACTGGGAGGAACTAGAGTCAATCTGACTCAATGTTAATGACACTGGGTTGCTCTACGTTGCCCGGATAGGATAGAATACGTACGTTGCACAGGATGACGACTGCATCCAGTGGAGGACGGAGACAGGATGCCGATCTACGAGTACGCATGCGATACCTGCCAGATCACGTTCGAG
The DNA here is from genome assembly GCA_007123655.1 of Thermomicrobiaceae bacterium. Classification (GTDB taxonomy): domain Bacteria; phylum Chloroflexota; class Chloroflexia; order Thermomicrobiales; family Thermomicrobiaceae; genus SLMJ01. Next base: position 5,881 of record SKKR01000305.1, on the reverse strand, counting down.
CGCAAGCAAAGCTTCAGTGACGACCCGGTTCGCACCTGCCCAGACTGCGGGAGCGACGTGCGACGGGTGCTCTATCCGGCAGGGATCATCTTTAAGGGTTCCGGCTTCTATGTGACGGATAACCGGTCGTCAAACGGCGCGAGTTCCAGCGACAGTGCGAAGTCGACGAACGGGACGTCGTCAACCGAGAGTAGTGACTCGTCAAGCAAGACGAGCGCTTCAGAGAGCAAGGCATCCTCGAGCTCATCGTCCGAAGCCGCGGACAGCTGAGTAATCCGGACGAAGACTGCTATGACACATCACCCGCAAACCCATTCCGGAGTCTGTTGCATCTGTACGTTGGCCGGCTAGCTTGGTTCTCGAGCGAGTTCGGCTGTCAGGCGTTTTCATGGCAACACGCTGGAAGGGAATGTGGGTGAATGCTGTATCCCACTCAATTGCCGGTTCAGGAAATTCAGATTGACACCAGAAAGTTACCAGTTTCCGGTCATCGTCCCGGAACTGCGGCGACATTACCCGGATGCGGTTCCGGGTGCAATCCACGCTGTCCTGAACTTCCGGTAGCGCTAACCCGGTTTCCCGGACTGACAGCGAAAGGATGAGCACCGTGTCCCTGACAATCACGAACACGCTTACCGGCAGAAAAGAACCCTTCGAAACCATCGAGCCCGGCAAGGTCAAGATGTACGTCTGCGGTCCGACCGTTTACGCGGAAGCGCACATCGGGCATGCAATGTCCGCGATGGTGTTCGACATCATCCGGCGTTACCTCGAGTATCGCGGTTACCAGGTGATCCACGCTCAGAATTTCACCGACGTCGATGACAAGATCATCGTCCGGGCCAGCGAACTCGGAATCAGCCCTGACCGCCTCGCTGAAGACATGATCCAGGAGTGGATGGCGCAAACCGCGATCCTGAACGTCAAGCCAGCCACGATCTATCCACGGGCGACCCAGGAAATCGATACGATCCAGAATCTGATCGAGAAGCTGATCTCCACGGGACACGCCTACCACGTACCCGGAAGCGATGTGTTCTATCGCGTCACATCGTTCGAAGACTACGGGAAGCTCTCGCACCGCAAGCTCGACGATATGCTGGCCGGTTCCCGGATATATGTTGATCCGAACAAGGAGCACCCGATGGACTTCGTGCTCTGGAAGGCGGCTAAAGAAGGGGAACCCGCCTGGGAATCCCCGTGGGGACCGGGGAGGCCGGGATGGCACATCGAGTGCAGCGCGATGATTCAGCGCCATCTTGGAGGACAGATCGACATCCACGGGGGCGGATCGGACCTGGTCTTCCCGCACCACGAGAATGAAATTTCCCAGTCGGAGTCAATCAACTGCGGCCGCGGGCTTGCCCGCTACTGGGTCCACAACGGCATGCTCCAGCTAAGTGGAGAAAAGATGAGCAAATCCGAGGGCAACTTCGTCACGATTCGCGAATTACTCGACATGGGCGGGGGTGAGATCTTCAGGTTCATGGTACTGGGGTCACACTATCGATCGCCGCTCGCCTTTGGCCAGGAAACGTACGATGCCGCCAGGCGCGGTCTGGAGCGCCTTATTGGGACCGTCCGTGACCTTGACCGGCGGGACGTTCCCGGGGAGCGACCCGATCATCCTCTGGCAGACGAGGTCGACGACGTGCGCTCGCGCTTCGAATCCGCGATGGACGACGACTTCAACACCCCGGTGGCGCTGGCAGCCCTTTTCGATCTCGCGCGATCGATAAACCGGGAGTCCGAGCCGACTCCGGCGGTCCGATACGCGCAGGCGGCGCTCCAGGATCTTGCGGGCGTTCTGGGTCTGAGACTCCGTGAACCCGAGCCCCGGACGTCCGACAGTGGCCCGTACGTCGATCTTTTGGTGCAAGTCAGAGATGAACTGCGGGCCGCCCGTCAGTTCGAACTTGCGGACCGAATCCGTGACCGGTTGTCCGCGCTCGGAGTGAGCGTCGAAGACAGCTCAGAGGGCGCCCGCTGGCGCTGGAACGCCTGACGATGGCGCGACCGTCTGAAAGCCGCAACGAACATCTTTACGGCATCAACCCTGTCAGCGAGGCACTGAACGGGAGGCGACGCCTGTATCGCCTGCTGGTACGCGACGATCGTCGCGACGACCGTCGCATCGTCGACCTGGTCTCCAGCGCTCGGGACGCCGGCATCCCGGTCGATTTTGTCGACCGAGCACGGCTCCAGGACCTTACTGGAGGCGGGAACCACCAGGGGGTGGTACTGGAAGCCGGGCCGTTTCCGTACGTCGACCTTGATACGCTCATCAAGGATGCGCTGGGACGCCCGTTCCTCGTGCTGGACCACGTGCAGGATCCGCAGAACCTGGCGACGCTGATCCGAACAAGCGCAGCGGTCAATGTGGCCGGAATCGTGATACAGGCGGATCGCTCGGCGGTCGTGACTCCGGCCGTTGTTCGGTCCTCGTCCGGTCTGGTCGAACAGACAGGCATTGCGCGGGTGACCAACACCCGCAGGGCCATTGAAGAACTCAAGCGAGCCGGATACTGGGCCGCCGGGCTGCAGTCGGGCGAAACGTCGACGGACATCTTCAGCGCCGACATCCCCGATCCGACGGTTCTGGTTGTCGGCGCAGAAGCGCGAGGGATCTCGGAGTCCGCGTTGCGTTCCTGCGACCTCCTGGTCCAGATCCCGATGCCAGGACGGGCCGATTCACTCAATGCGGCGATTGCCGGTTCGGTCGCCTTGTATGAGTTGCTCCGCCGTCGTGAGCGCTATTCCTGAGTAGCACAGTGACGGCGTTGCTTCTCGGTTGCACGTGTCAGATTGAAAATGCCCGTGAGCATCGGTATAGTACATGGGCAGAAGCGGGCGTTCGTTTCGTCACGGGCGCCTGATTCGTTACCGTGTTTAACTGGGGTTGACCGTGAATATCGAAGGTCAGTGTAGGAAGGCGTTGGTTGCATGAAGGTCATCCTGTTACAGGATGTGCCCCACGTAGGTGAGTCTGGCTCGATTCAGAACGTGTCTGACGGGTTCGCGCGGAACTATCTGATCCCGCAGGGACTCGCTGAGATGGGCACACCGGGCCGTATCAAGCAAGCCGAACAGCGCATCCAGGCGCAACAGCGCAAGGTCGAGCGGCAGGAAGAGGAGATGCGCGAATTGAGCGAGCGCATCGATGGCCTGCGCGTGGAGATCGAGGCGCGGATCGGCAAGCAGGGACGCCTGTACGGCTCGATTACCGCGCCGGAGATCGCCAGCGCAGTCGGCAGTGCGCTCGGGGAGGATATCGATCGCCGCAAGGTGGAACTGTCGGACCCGATCCGTTCAGCGGGTGAGCACGAGGTCGAGATTCACCTGGTTGGACGCCTTCGCCCGACGGTGACTGTTGCCGTGAAACCGAGTGCCGACTCTGAGATCGAGGAAGACGACAACGCTGCTGAACAGGACAACGAGCAACCATCAGAAGATGAGAGCCAGCAGTCCGTTGAACAGGAATCCACGGCCGGGTCTGAGTCCTGACGCGAGCCGAGAGGCACACAGACGTGGTCGACCTCGATATCGCCGAAAAAGAACCACCTCACAGTCTTGATGCTGAGTTCTCGGTACTTGGAAGCCTGCTGATTGACCGCGATGCGATCATCCGCGTCGCGGCTTTCCTTAAGCAGGAGGACTTCTACCGTTCGGCGAATGGACACATCTACCAGTCCATTCTCGATCTGTACAACAGGCGTGAGCCGCCCGACTTCGTCACCGTCGTCGACGAACTCGAGCGTCGGGAGTTGTTGGAAGATGTCGGCGGAATCAGCTATCTGACGGAGTTGATCAACGCCGTCCCGACCGCGGTGCACGTGGAGTATTACGGGCGTATCGTCGAACGTACGTCGACGCTGCGACGGCTGATTCACGCCGGCACCGAGATCGCGAACATCGGATTCGACGACTCAGCGGACGTCGAAGACGCGCTCGACCGGGCCGAACAGGAATTGTTCGGCGTGTCTCAACGGCGGACGAGCCGCGATTTCGTCTCAATCGGTCAGGTCCTCGAAGGCTACTTCGACAAGCTCGACTTCCTGCAACAGCATCGCGGCGAGGTCATGGGCGTTCCGTCCGGCTTTGCTGACATCGACAAATTGACTGGCGGAATGCAGCGTTCCGATCTGCTCATCCTCGCAGCGCGCCCGTCGATCGGAAAGACTTCACTGCAACTTGGGTTCGCCCACAACGCCGCAGTCCGCGCCGCAAAGACGGTTGCGATATTCAGTCTGGAGATGTCCGCCGAGCAACTCGTACAACGCCTGCTCTCGATGGAGACGGGTGTTGACGCCCAGCGGCTCCGGCTCGGCTACATCGACGACGCCGAGTGGGAGCAGATCTCCCGAGCGTTCGGTCGTCTGGCCGAAGCCAATATCTTCATCGATGACACCCCCGGTATCAGCGTCATGGAGGTCCGGAGCAAGGCCCGGCGACTCATGGCCGAGTACGGACTCGACTTCGTGATCGTCGACTACCTTCAGCTCATGCAGGGACGTCGCTCCGAGAACCGCGTGCAGGAGATTTCCGACATCTCACGGGGGCTCAAAGGGCTCGCCCGAGAGCTGGACGTGCCAGTGCTCGCGCTTTCGCAACTCTCCCGCGCGGTGGAGTCGCGCGCGGATCACCGCCCGATGCTGTCAGATCTTCGGGAGAGCGGTAGTATTGAGCAGGACGCGGATATCGTCATGTTCATCTATCGCGAAGATGCCTACGATCCGGAGACGGAGAAGAAGGGTATCGCCGAAATCATCGTTGCCAAGCATCGCAATGGCCCGACAGACACGGTGCACCTTCGATTCTTCGAGCGCACGGCCCGGTTCGCGGATCTGGAACTGTACCGGGAAGCGGAAGCCTGACATCCGAAAGACCGGGTGCGAGAGACTCGCAAACGCTCGTGGGAACGAGATCATGACCCCTGGGAGATTGTTCAATGCCTGAGGCGTCCGATAAACAGGATGTCCCGATCCCGGAGTGGTTCCTGTACGATACTGCTCCAAAGATTCGTGAGATGGTGGAAATGCAGGTGATGCTTGCCTGCTTTCGTCTGGCCGCTGAATTTAGCGAGACGGAACCCATTGCAGAGGCAAGGCTGGTCCAAGACGAACGGCTCAATCAGGCGCTTCGGTTCGACGGTGCGACAACCTTGCCGGATGGCGAGATCAAACGGGGTATTGAACTCGCGCTCGCCCGCGACACGCTCCTTGCGTTCTCGCTCGAGACACAAGCTGGAAGGCGTGTCAGATGGCTGCTGATCGCCACGGAAGAAAACCGTATGCGGCTGCGGCGCTATGAATCCGGAGCCCTGCCCGCACCGGAACTGCCAGATGAATCGGATGTAGCCGGTCCCGTGGTCAGAAGCCGTCCTGGCGTATTTCGTCTGTACGAGCAGAATATCGGCCTCGTTACTCCGATAATCGCTGACAGGCTCGTTGAAGCGCTGGAGCTGTACCCGGAACAGTGGATTGAAGATGCGATCGGTGCGGCGGTAAGCTACAACCGTCGGAACTGGCGGTACATTCAGCGTATTCTCGAGACCTGGGCTACCGAGGGACGAACCAATGAAGCGAATCGGCGAGATCAATCCAGTACCGGGGACTTCGATCCGGAGAGACACCTCTCAGGTCCCTACGCCCACATTTTTCGACGACACCGATGAGCAAAGCTGCCCGGTCTGTCGTGGAGCAGGGTGGGTCAGGATGGACGCGCCCGTCGGACATCCGAACTTCGGCCGGCTGATCCCGTGCGACTGCAAGATCAACGAACAGGAAGATCGCTGGCGTCGCCAGTACGAGGAGATGAGCAACCTCGATCGACTCGAGGACTGGACGTTCGATGAGTTCGACGCCAGCGTCCCCGGTGTCCG
>SKKR01000374.1 GCA_007123655.1 Thermomicrobiaceae bacterium | reverse complement strand
TCCAGGTTTCGCAGGACCTCCAGCATCACGAAGACGTTGATGCGATCGTCCATCGCCCGGCTCATGAGATTGTTCCCGACCTGAACCATGGATCGATCCAGCGTGACCATGTCGCCGATTTCGACCTTCTCCTTGACCTCGTCCACGGGAAGACCCAGATCGACGTACAACTGGGTCAGTTTCGGCGCCTTGATCTCCGACGGCTGGAGAAGGTGGATTGGTTTCGCGGCCAGTTGCATCGCCCCGATCAGTGTTTCCCCGGAGCGGGTATGCACCTGGACGCGCTGGGCAGGCAGAACACGGGGGTCGAACCCGCCCACGTTCTGGAGTCGAACGAACCCGTTGTCATCGATAAACCGGACCATGAAACCGATCTCGTCCATGTGAGCGGCGAGCATGACTCGTGGTCCGCCGGAGCCACGCTTTATGCCGATGACGCTGCCCATGGCGTCAACCGAGTGCTCATCGACGAGCGCCGACATCTCTTCCCGGACGATCGTGCGTACTTGCTCTTCGCGGCCACCGATGCCTGGGGCATCGAGTAGACGCCGGACGAGGTCGAGATTGAGGTCCATCCGCTCCACCTTCGTGAGATTCGAGTACTGGCGACTGATAACTCAGCGCGCATATCCTAGCACAGCAAAAGCAACGCGCTGCGATTTGTGTCCGATCGGATACCATAGCCGGGGAGCGGCAATCCCGCCGCCTTTCACCGGGCCCGATGACCATGGAGGTGACCCGTGGCTGAACTCGACATAACGCGACTTCGTGAAGATACACCCGGGTGTACTCATGTAACGCACCTGAACAACGCCGGTGCCGGGTTGATGCCCCGACCGGTGCTCGAGGAAACGAAGGGAATGCTCGATCTGGAGGCGACGATCGGCGGGTACGAGGCGGCCGCCGCCTGGGGCGACAAACTGGAGCACACCTACGACGCGATTGCGAAACTGATCAACGCCGAACACCGGGAGGAGATCGCCGTCATTGAAAACGCCACACGAGCGTTCGACATGGCGTTCTATTCGATCGACTTCAAGCCGGGTGACAAGATCCTCACCTCCGTTTCGGAGTACGCCAGCAACGTGATTAGCTACCTGCAGGTCTGCAAGCGAACCGGGGCGGAACTCGTCGTTGTGCACAACGACGAACACGGTCAGATGTCGATCGAGGCGCTGAAAACGATGATGGACGAGGACGTCAGACTGATCTCACTGAGTCACATCCCGACAAACGGTGGTCTGGTGCAACCGGTCCAGGAGATCGGCGAGGTGGCACGACAGGCCGACGTCCTCTATATGGTAGACGCGTGCCAGTCGGTGGGGCAGGTGCCCGTGGACGTTCAGGAGATCGGGTGCGACTTCCTCGCCGCCACAAGCCGGAAGTATCTCCGCGGGCCGCGTGGGTCCGGGTTCCTCTACGTGAACAAATCGGTGATTGCGGACCTGGAGCCGGTGTTGCTGGATCTCCACGCGGCCACCTGGGTTGCACCGGACCGCTACGAGATCCGCGAGGACGCCCGGCGTTTCGAAAACTGGGAGACAAACTTTGCCGGCAAAGTCGGACTCGGCGTTGCCTGTGACTACGCGATGGAGGTGGGCATTGAAGCGGGCTCGGAACGGCTGCGCACTCTCGCCGCGACGCTCCGGTCCGAGATCGAGTCACTACCTGGTGGAAAGACGCATGACCTGGGACTGGTGAAAGGCGGAATCGTCACGTTCACCGTGGAGGGCCTCGATCCGGACGAGATCGTCGCCGCCTGGGCCGAGGAGAAAATCAACGCGAATACGTCCGGCACCCGCTCGACGCGTTTCGACATGGAACAGCGTGGGCTGGAGAAGATGGTGCGGGCGTCTGTGCACTACTACAACACGGAGGACGAGATCGAGAAGGCGGTCGGGATTATCGATGGGATGCTTTCCCGGTAGGGGTGATTGGACACGACCATGATCGACGAACAGACGCAGTCCCTGCCTCCGGCCGTTCGCATTCTGGTGCTCTGTACGCACAACTCCGCCCGGTCTCAGATGGCGGAGGCGATCATTCGCTCGTACGGAAATGGCAGGTTCGTGGTCGACTCCGCCGGTACCGAGGCGACCAGGGTGAACCCATTCGCAGTCGAGGCCATGCGGGAGATCGGCGTCGATATCTCCGGAGCGAGGTCGAAACACCTGAGCGAATTCCTGGAGCAGGAGTTTGACTACGTGATCACCGTGTGTGACAGCGCTGCGGAGTCATGTCCCGTGTTTCCGGGTCGCGCCGAGCGAATTCACTGGTCGTTTCCGGATCCATCTGCCGCCGAAGGAACGGATGACGAAACGCTTGCTCACTTCCGAAACGTGCGTGACGCCATCGCTGAACAGGTTCACAAATGGGTGAATGAAGCGCGCCCTGCACGGTAGAATAGACTTGCACGACGCGCACAGCGTTGAAGATGGTGAAAGGGGCAGCTCGGCATGCCTGGGGAGCAGATCGGGTTTATCGGAGTCGGATCGATGGGCCGGCCTGTCGCGAAACGCTTGCTGGCGTCCGGGTTTCCTCTGGATTTCTACAGCAGCCGGCAGGGCACGGTCAACGAACTTGAATCCGCTGGTGCGCAGAGTCTACCGACGCCGCTCACGGTTGCTGATCGTGCTGACGTGCTGATGACCTGCCTGCCGGAAGACAGCGACCTCTTCGAGGTCTACCTCGGTCCGGACGGTGTCCTTGAACATCTCCGGAAAGACAGCCTGGTCATCGACCTCAGTTCGACATCCCCGATGATGATGCAACGCGTCGC
>SKKR01000177.1 GCA_007123655.1 Thermomicrobiaceae bacterium | reverse complement strand
CAGCGAGCCAGGACAACGCCAGCCCGTAAGGTGCTGGAAGTCGTCCGCTGCACGTTCGCGCCCCGGGAGCTTCCGGACATCCAGTGTGACGAGGCGATTCCGGTGCCGGTCGTAGCCGATAGAGACAAGGGCAGGGAGTAACGCGTGCGGGAAGTCCGGACCGTTAAAGTAGTCCTCACCGTTATTGCCTGGGTAGTGGCGCTGGTTCAGATCGCGCTCGCCGGGCGGCTCGTGCCACGGTTTGTGCAGTCCATCCGGAGTGAGCGGGTAACGGCGGTGGTGTCAGGCAAGGTCCTTGATAGTGCCACGATCGTTGTGCCGGTTCTGAACGAACGCGCCCGGATCGGCCCGTGTCTTCAAACACTCAGCAGACAGGGGTCGGAAGTGCGGGAAATTCTGGTCGTCGACGGCGGTTCCAGCGATGACACGGAGGAAATCGTCGCGCGCTACGCCTCCCTGGACTGCCGGATCCGCTTCGTGAATGCACCACCGCGCCCCGGCGACTGGAACGGGAAAGCCTGGGGTTTGCAGTCCGGACTCGAGCTCGCGTCTCCCGACGCGGAATGGATTGCGACCATCGACGCGGATGTCCAGCTCGAGCCAGATGCAGTTCGTCGGTTACTGGCGTTCGCCCGTGAGCGGGATCTGGATGTCCTGGGCGTCGCCTGCGGCCAGCGGGCTGGATCGCCGTTGCTTTCTCTGCTGCATCCGTCAATGCTGACGACGCTCGTCTACAGGTTCGGCTCGCCGGGACGGATCGCCACATCGGTTGCAGACGTTCAGGCGAACGGCCAATTATCTCTTTATCGATCGAACCTGATGAGCCGGTGCGGCGGATTCGCGGTGGCCAGGGACTCGGTCTGCGAGGATTTCACCATCGCACGACACCTGCATGCATGCGGTGCTCGGGTCGGGTTCTACGAAGCAGACGGCGTTGCCGAGACGGAGATGCACGCCTCCGCAATCGACTGCCTCAGAAACTGGCCGCGATCGCTGAGCCTCAAAGACCGATTTCAGCCCCAGGCCGGAGTGATCGGCCTGCTGAATCTGATCTTCTTGCAAGCACTCCCGCTGATCATTACGATCGCCCGTCCAGACATGGTCGAACGCAACCCGCTTACGCGAACGGTGAACAGACTGCTCCTTTTCACCCGGGTCGGCGTGCTGTTCGGCACTCGCCGGGCATACACAGTTGCGGCCTGGACATACTGGCTTTCGCCGCTTGCTGACCCGGTCACCGCCGTTGCCTACGGAGCGAACCTACTCAAACGCACGCATACCTGGCGCGGTCAGACCCTTGTCCGCCCGGGCAAAGAGGATTCAGACGTGGAGGCGGTGGCATGAATGGTCGGCTTATCGCGGCTCTGCTGGCAGGGCACATCATTGCGCTCCTGTTCGGCGTGGCCGGCCTGCTCATCGCAGTCCCGAATCCCGATCTGTGGGCGGACAGCGCGTTTGCCGTCCGCGTCTATCAGTTCGGCATGCAGTGGGCGGGAGCCGTGCACATCCTCTTCGCCACCGGTGCGATGCTGCTCGCGGGAGCAATCTTCCTCGGGTGGCGCAAGGTGCTCTGGTTCCTCCTCATTGCGAGTATCGTTTCGCTTTCGGCGGAACTCATGGGCACAATGACGGGCTTCCCGTTCGGCGAGTACAGCTACACAGCCGGCCTAGGCTACAAGATTCTGGACGAGGTTCCTTTCACGATCCCGCTTTCCTGGTTCTACATGGGGCTGGCGGCATACGTGCTGGGACATGTCCTGGTCGGGCGAGGTCTTGGCTGGTGGCGCTCCGTCGCAGCGGTATTCGCTGGTTCAGTGCTCCTGACCGTCTGGGATCTCGTACTCGATCCCGCGATGGCGCACCAGTCCCTTGACGTTCGGTTCTGGGTCTGGCACCAGGATGGCATCTACTTCGACATGCCGGCACAGAACTTCCTGGGCTGGCTTGCGACCGGGTTCGTGTTCATTGGTCTGAGTCGATTCGCCTGGGGTGAGGATCCGCCTCTGTCGGCGGGACTCTTGCGGACATCATTCGTCGTCTACATCGCAAACTTGATCTTCGCTATGGCAATCAGCGCCGGCGTTGGCCTCTGGTGGCCGGTGCTCATTACCGTATTCGTCGGCTTGATTCCGGCACTGATCGCCCTTGTCAGCGCTGAAGCATCTCCGGGCCAGGGTTCGGGTGTTCAGAGTCAAGGTTCCTCTGCGTTCGATCGAGTCGCGCGGAATTTCTTGACACTCTGCGCGCGCCTTCTGCTCGCTCGCCAGACGTCGGTGCGGGTGACGGGGACGGAGCACCTGCCCGAGACTGGACCGGCGCTTCTCATCGCGCGTCACTACCATCACCTGCTGGATGGGTGCGTGTTCTACGCTCGCCTACCGCGAACCCCGAAGATACTCGTTGCCGTGGACTGGGCAAGCGAAGGGTGGAAACGACGCTTGCTCATGTTTGCCTGCCGCTCCGCCGGCTGGCCCACGGTCATCCGGCCGGATCACGACGACCCGGCTGCCGTGCCAGACGAACATCGCTTCGGCCTGCTCAGGGACGCTCTCCTGGACAGCGTGGCGCTTCTCAGGAACGGTGAGTTGCTCGTCGTCTTTCCGGAAGGGCATCCGACTATCGACCCGCATCGCTCGGTGAAGACGTCTCCGGAAGAGCTTCTGGCGTTCGATCACGGGTTCGTGGCACTGGCGCGCGCCGCGGAGCGTGACCTGGGTGCTCGTATACCGATCATCCCGGTTGGTTTTCACTACCAGAGCGATGATCTGGAGCGATGGAAAAT
>SKKR01000520.1 GCA_007123655.1 Thermomicrobiaceae bacterium | reverse complement strand
TCTTCCGATCTAAATACGAATGGGACGAAAAGACCGGCCGGATCCGGCTGGACCGTGTGCTCTACACCTCGGTTCACTACCCGACGGATTACGGGATCATCCCGGAGACACTCGCACCGGACGGTGACCACCTGGATATCCTGGTGATCGTCCATGAACCGACCTTTCCGGGGTGCCTGGTTGACGCACGCGTGATCGGCGGGCTGGATATGGAAGACGAAAAAGGAAGCGACTTCAAAGTGCTCGCGCTTCCCGAGAAAGACCCGCGATTCGACGGAATCGACTCGTTGGACGATCTCCCCCGGCACTGGCTCAGCGAAATCGCGACGTTTTTCGACACCTACAAGCTTCTGGAGCCCAAACAGACCGAGATCCTCGGCTGGCATCCGGCGGTTGAGGCCTGGGAGAAGATCGAAGAGGCGTGGGCCGCCTACAAGGACGCAAAGTAACAGCCTGCGCAGACTCTGTTACAAACTCGTATCGAAACCGCGAATTGGATTGACGCAATCACCGGGCCGGTCTAGTCTCCAGACATGGAGGATTCATTCCTGTTTCCACTCGCGCACTCTGCGAAGGCGAGCAGCGGAATCCTCACAGACCATTTCTGAGATCTGCATGCGCAGCTCTCATCTCTATGCAACGGAGGACCGATGTCCCAGACGATCGACGTCAAGACCCACCAGCTCCTCATCGCCGGCAAGCAGGTAGATGCCGCCTCCGGTGAGACCTTTGACGCGCTGAATCCCGCGACCGGAAGTGTGATCGCCAGGGTCGCAAAAGGCGGAACCGAAGACATCGATCGGGCGGTAGACGCCGCTCGCAAGGCATTTGATGAAGGCCCGTGGCCGAAGCTCAACCCGTACGAGCGAGGCCGTGTACTGCAGCGAATCGCGGACCGCGTTCGGGAGCGGGCGGACGAACTGGCGAACCTGGAGAGCCTGAACACCGGGAAGCCAATCGCCCGCGCCAAAGGTGAGATCCTCGGGGCTGCCTCGATATACGAGTACTACGCGGGAGCCGCGGACAAGTTCTACGGTGAGACACTCCCGCTGGGCGGGAACGTGGTGAACACGACCTGGCGAGAGCCTGTCGGAGTCTGCGGCCAGATCGTCCCCTGGAACTTCCCGTTCTCGATGGCGACCTGGAAGGTTGCGCCGGCGCTCGCGGCAGGGTGCGCCATGATCCTGAAACCGGCATCCAACACCCCGCTCACCGCGCTCCTGCTCGGTGAAATCTGCTACGAAGCCGGCGTTCCGGAAGGCATCATCAGCGTGATCCCGGGACCCGGTGGCGAGATCGGCGAATACATGGCGGCCCATCCGCTGATCGACAAGATCGCCTTTACCGGCGAGACCGCAACTGGAACCCGGATCCTCAAGGCTTCCGCGGATACGATCAAGAAAGTCTCGCTCGAACTGGGCGGGAAGAGCCCGAACATCGTCTTCGCCGACGCGGATCTCGAGAAAGCCGCCAGCGCGGCTGTACCGGCGGCGTTCGGCAACTCCGGTCAGGTCTGCACCGCCCGGACCCGCCTGTTCGTCGGCAAACAGGCCTACGACGATGTCATGAACATCCTGGTGGATCAGACGGAGCAGTTCAAAGTCGGCGACCCACAGCAGGACGGCACGCTGATGGGCCCGGTCATCTCCGAGTCCCAGTGGGAGCGGGTGTCCAGTTACGTGGATATCGGCCGGGACGAGGGTGCCGAACTTGTCTACGGCGGCGTCCGGCCGTCGGCAATGAAGGACGGCTACTTCATCCAGCCGACGATCTTCGGACAGGTCTCCAATGATATGCGCATAGCCCGGGAGGAGATCTTTGGTCCGGTGCTGTCAGTGATCCCGTTCGAGGACGAGGACGACATCGTCCGACAGGCAAACGCGAACGACTACGGCCTCGCGGGATCCGTCTGGACGCGTGACATCAACAAGGCGATGCGGGTCGCCCGGGGATTGCGGACCGGCATGGTCGCGATCAACTCCAACGGCGGTCCCGGCGTCTTCGGTCCGTTCGGCGGCTACAAGAAATCGGGGCTCGGGCGAGAACTCTCCATGCACGGGATGGAGCTATACACCGAGGTGAAGAACATCTACATGGACCTGAACGACTAGAATCGGCGGAGACGTTCCAATGGGAGGGCACCTTTGTCCTCCCATTGTCCGCGAACGTGGAACTTCGGGAGTCTAGACCTCAACGACGATATAGACTGACGACGCGAAATCCATCGGCAAGCTCACGCCGACGGCGGTTCGAGCGTGTTTCCCGCTTTCTCCGAAGACTTCGACGAAGAACTCCGAGGCTCCATTCATCGCCGCAGCTTGCTGCCCACTATCCGGCGTGGAATTCACCATCCCGTGCACTGACACGATTTGCTTGACGTCGTCGAGCGAGTCTATGACGGTCAATAGAGCTGACAGGCAATTCATTGCGCTACAGCGAGTCGCTCGTTGCGCCTCCTCGACACCGAGACTATCGCCCAGCTTTCCTTTCCAGATCTCATCGTCGATGGCCGACACCTGACCGGCAGTCGTCACGAAATTCCCCGCTCGCTTCGCGGGCACGTAGCTGGCTATCGGCTCCGGCGCCACTGGAAGCTCGATACCCAGTTCCCTTAGGCGGTGATGTACTTTTGGCATATGTTCCCCTTCGTCAAATAGTTTACCCACCGCCCATGATTTCCGGGACATGGGACTAGTCTTTGGTACGCCAGCCAGGTTAATCGCTCACCTGGAGACCCGAATGGGTTGCTAACCATCCGTGAAGATAGCGTGAATTAGACAACTAG
>SKKR01000042.1 GCA_007123655.1 Thermomicrobiaceae bacterium | reverse complement strand
TGGAACTTCAGCGCGCGACGCTGAGGTGGAGAACTGCGGGTCTCGAATCTGAAGGATTTCGTGCACAGGTGGGCGCGCTCCGACAGATGGGTTACCCGACTGGCAGGAGTGGCCGGTGTCCTTGACACGTATGTTTCTAACAGTCATGCTCAGTCACATCATAAGCAGACCGCATACCGAAAGGACACATTATGCCCGCGACGCCCGATATACGTCCGGTTGGAGATCTTCCGAACGAGATCGGAAAGACCGCAGCCCGAGAGCTCTCCTATAACGGAATCAAATCTTTGCAGCAGGTATCTGAACATTCGAAGAAGGAATTGCTGGCCATTCACGGCGTTGGCCCCAAGGCGATCGCCATTCTTGAAGAGGCGCTCTCCGCAAAGGGCCTCAGTTACCAGGAACCCTGAGCGGGCTTTCCGATACTTAAGGCTTCACAGGAATGAACCGTCCGATCAACTCAAAGTACCCACTGCTCGTCCGGCTTATCGCTGGCGTCGTCGATGTCACCATCCTCGCGCTCGCGCTGGGAATCCTGTCTTGTGTATCGATAATCGTCTATGCGAACGTTGCGATCATTGTTGGCGGCACATATGAGGAGCGCATACCTGTCTTCTGGCTGGAACTGCTGATCCTGGCGAGCGTTCTTGCGCTCGCCGTCGCCGTCGGTATCCTCTATTTCTGGTTCGTTCGTACGCCGGAAGGAACGTTCGGGAAGTGGATCGCCTCGCGCCTGATTTCCGCTCACAGATCGGAGGATCATCGGTCCGCCGAGTAGCGGGGAACTACCCCTCTAACCCGTCCTTGCTAACAGGCCGCCCGGATACCGCGTCGATCAGCGTCCTTCGCCAACGATTTGGCCGTCAGGTGTGGTTGTAGAACTCCACGCGCCAGCGCCACTCGCCTCGATCTTCCCGGTGCCACCACTCGACCAGAACGCCGATCTCACCGCCCGGAAGAATGACCGGGAGACCAACGTGGCTCTCATCCGGCCAGATGTCCTCTCGGACAATGTCGCTACCCCTGATCTCGAACTTCGTAATCGGTGATCCCTGAGTCTGCTCCAGGTCGACTCCTCTGGCAACAAGTTTTCCGTCGTCGGTGTGGACCTCGACCGTAATGGTATCGGGTACCGCATGAGCTAGCGAAAGCTGAACGCGTTCCATGCGTCCCCGGGCGAAGAAGAGACCCTGGGCGGCAGCATTCGGATACCAGAGCGTCCACACCTGGTGCTGACGTTCGGGATGCGCTGCCGGCTCGCCATGCGGTTTGGCCGAGGGTTGGATCTGCTGTGGTTCAGAGTACGGGCTGGCCATCTCGCCACCTCTCCTGGAGCAATCCTTCGACAGTGCTCGAACGCACGACGCCCGCCTATTCGCTCGCGCCGTAGCTTGGAGGCCTGTTCGCAGGGAGCGTGCCTGCTGGTGAGCGGTTCATGAGCGAGCTTCAGCAGCATCTGCTGTTCGTCCCTGCGATGAGTTGGGGCGATTCCTGGCGGGGAGCCAGTTTCGGGTCGTCTACGCGGGACGCTCGCCCGTCCCGGACACGAAAACGGACCCGGACAAAGAGACCGGATCCGTTCGTGGTGCTCCAGGAACTTGATTGGCTTGATCCTATCGCCAGCTCGGCGGCTCCCCGTTGGTGGCGATGTAGTCGCGAATGCTCAGAACCCGGTCAACATAATCGCGGGCCGCGCCAGTGACGCCGTTGTTCTGAACGAATACCGGTCCCATGAAATACGCAGCGAGACCGCTTTCGACGTCGCCAAAACGGTTGATCTGGTGGGCAAGATAAGCGGTACCAGCCTCGATGTTGTCAGCGGCACTGCCGCGCACGTCGAGATTCCGGCTCACCAGGGTGTTGTTGATCGAGGTCGCCGTTCCCGGCATGATCTGCATCACGCCGATCGCGCCAGCAGAGCTGACCGAACTCTGATTCCAGCCACTCTCTCGCCAGGCGACCGCTTTCACCAGGTTTGGATCGACCCCGTACTGGCTCGCGTAATACTCGAGCAGTCCGGGAATATCAGACGGTGCGCCAGCGTCCGACTGATCCGGCGCGGGTGTCGGCTCCGGATCAGGGGCCGGCGTGGGTTCCGGCGTCGGGGTGGGCTCGGGCGTCGGAGTCGGGTCGACCTGCGGCGCGGGT
Organism: Thermomicrobiaceae bacterium; assembly: GCA_007123655.1. Classification (GTDB taxonomy): domain Bacteria; phylum Chloroflexota; class Chloroflexia; order Thermomicrobiales; family Thermomicrobiaceae; genus SLMJ01. The sequence goes on along the minus strand of SKKR01000042.1, from coordinate 640 downwards.
TCAGGCGTTGGGGTTGGGTCAGGTGCGGGCGTCGGATCGGGTTCCGGATCGGTGCTTGGTTCCGGCTCGGGTGCCGGCTCCGATTCAGGCTGCGGGTCCGGTTCCGGTGCCGGATCGGTCTGAACGGCGTCTGCGCTCACGCCCTGCGGGAGATAGAGTGTCTCTCCCGGAAGCAGCAGATCGACGTCATCCAGATCGTTCACCGCGAGGAGATCGCTGACCCCGATGCCATAGGCACCTGCGATTGCCGCCAGCGTGTCTCCACTCTGTACGGTGATCTCGTTTCCGATGCCGTTGAACTCGGCTTGCGAGGTCTGTTCGGCGGTTTCGGTCGTCTGATCTGGCACGGGCAAGGACTCCTGCGGCTCCGCGGGCTCCGGTTGCACCGGTTCAGGCTGCAGGTCCGGTTCCGGTGCCGGATCGGTCTGAACGGCGTCTGCGCTCACGCCCTGCGGGAGATAGAGTGTCTCTCCCGGAAGCAGCAGATCGACGTCGTCCAGATCGTTCACCGCGAGGAGATCGCCGACCTCGATGCCATAGGCACCTGCGATTGCCGCCAGCGTGTCTCCACTCTGTACGGTGATCTCGTTTCCGATGCCGTTGAACTCGGCTTGCGAGGTCTGTTCGGCGGTTTCGGTCG
>SKKR01000354.1 GCA_007123655.1 Thermomicrobiaceae bacterium | reverse complement strand
GCGATCAGCGGATCTGCTGTCTGTTCAGCGAGGCTAGCGAGTCGGGCCGAGTCGATCACTCGTTCCTCCAGGTTATCCGGCCGGTGTCCACTCGCGTGCCGTGCCCAGAGGGCATAGCCAATGAGCGTAGGGTCACCCAGGCGAGTCGCCATAGATACCGCCGCATCGGAGAGTTCCTGCACCTTGTCGAGGTTCTTTGACGAGCGATGCCAGAGGTCGACGGCGAGTCGGGCAAGAACTCGTACGCGAAGTGGGCTATCAACCGGGTCCAGAGCAACGAACGCTTCCTCGAGCAACTCCAACTGACGCGGACCCCCGAAGACGGCGACCATGTTCATGCCAGCGTAACCGACCGCCGCGCGAGCCATTCGCTCGCCATCGCCTAGCTCTTGAGCGAGTTCAAATGCTTCGAGGAAACTTGACCGAGCCTCCGGGACGTCGCCTGCGCCTGATCCGAAGCGGTTCTGAGCCTCTCCCAGGGATAGCAGCAAGTCACACGTTCGGGTCGGATCAGATTTTCCGGTCAGGGGCAAGGTTGCAAGTGCGTGCTCGAAGTGCGTGGCGGCTGTCTGCCAGGCAAACTGCTCCATAGCTGCCTGTCCTGCCTTTTCCGAATAATTTGCTGCCTTTGCTGGCATACCGAAGGGGATGGCAGCGTAGAAGTGACGGGCAAGTTCCGCCCAGGGCGCCTGGCGATCAGCCGATTCCTCGAGCGCTTCACCGACCGCCAGATGCAGCTTCGCCCGGCTCGCGGTCGAGGACTCTTGATACAGGGTCTCTTGCACCAGCGCGTGAGTGAAGCGGAAGGTGCCCGGCTCCTCGCCGGGCAAGAGAAGCTGGGAGCGCAGAGCCTCCTCCAGGGCTTCGAGGAGCTCGGGCGCTGGCACCCCGGTCGCGCGCGCCAGCAGATTCACGTCAAAGTCCCGCCCGATCACTGATGCCACCGTCAGCGCGAAGACACAATCCGGGGTGAGACGTGCGACCCGCCATCTGACTGCCTCGCGTACTGTCTCGGGCACGCGAGTTCGGCGTTGCGCGCTGATTGCCTGGCCAGGTTCGGCGTCCTCCACGAGAACACGTACAACCTCGGTCACAAAGAACGGGTTCCCTTCGGTTTCACCGTACACGGTGTTAACCAGCGATTGCGGCTGCGCCGTGCCGGTCGCGAGCGCAATGAACCGAGCAACCTGTTGCTTTGGTAGCCCCTGAAGCAAGAAACGATGGCAGTGAGGCTCGCGAACAAGGTCGGCCAGGATGGGTGACGCCGGGTGTTCACGGTCAACCTCGGTATCACGGTACGTGGCGATCAGCAGCGCTCGGGTGTCCCGAATCTCCTGGGCCAGAAATCGCAAGAGTTGCAGAGACGGTGAGTCAGCCCAATGAATATCGTCGAGTACGACAACAAGTGGCTGGTGTGCCGCCGCGACCCGGAAGAGTGAGCCGGTTGCCGCCAGTAACTGAAAGAAGCGGGCATCCGGCTCCATGGCTGGCGGTACAGGGAGATCGTGCAGTCGCTCCTGAATCTCCGGAATGATCTGCGACACGAGCGCGGCCTGCTCTCGGGAGAACGTTCCCAACGTTTGTTCGTCCACCTCGCGAAGCCAGGCACGCAGCACCTGCGTCCAGGGCCAGTACGCTGGCGCTCCCTGCCACTCGAAACAGTTCCCCCACAGAATCCATGTTCCTCGTTCGGCGGCTGCGAGAGTTAGCCGCTCGGCTGTTCGAGTCTTGCCTATTCCTGGCTCACCGGCCAGCAGCGCGACTTGTCCATTACCAGCGAGCGCCTGATCGAGGGCATTGTGGAGCGCATAGAGCTCCGCGTCTCGGCCGACAAACGGCAACCGCGTAGGGTCAAGGTGGCGCTCCGGAATCTCAGAATCGAGAACGGTAAGCGGCGGCATGTCATCCGACAACCCATGCGCCACAAGCTGAAAGACCTCTTCGGGATTACTCCGCCCCTTGAGTTGGCGCCTGCCCAGACTCCGTAGGGAACAGCCCTGGGGGAGGACGTCGCGGACATGCACGATGGTTGCTTCGGAGAGGAGTACCTGCCCCCCGCGTCCTGCACCCAGCAAACTGGCTGTCTCGCCGAAGGCGGGATCCGAGGAGGGATCGTCCTTGAAAGGAGCCGGAGCGGTATGGAGGGCGATACACACTGAGAAATCGTCGAGTTCGTCCCGATCAATCGCCTGGAGTGCTCGTTGAGCAGAGAGTGCTGCAGAGAGGGCATTCTTAGGGGTTGAGAAGATGGCGGCGAACGTTTCATCGCCGCTCGTGACCACGGTGCCACCTGCAGCAGCAACCGTCGATCCGAGCAGCAGGTCGCGACGCAGGAGCTCATCGCGCACGGCGTCACGCTGGTGTTCCCGGTGACGAGGTGCGCCAACACTGGCGGCCTGAAGAATGGTAACCACAATGGTTGGCGAGCGTGCCATCCGAATCGTCTCACTGATTTCGGCAACCTCATGAGAGTGTGGTACTTAGTATAGCAGTAGGCACAGGCTGACACACGCCGAGAGGCTCATCGTGCTCGACGGAGACAAGCCGATACCGAGTGGGGATGCCAGTGTCTCCTGTACCGCGGGTGGCACAGTTAGAGACGGGCTTAGACTCGGAGAATCTCACTGACGCACTGAGTATCCGAATCGTGTCCCAGTCGATCTCTTTTAGTCAGCCCCACTCCCTCGGCCTATACTGCAGCGCTTCAGCAAGGTGAGACGTTTCGATGTGTTCCGCCCCTGACAGATCAGCGATGGTGCGGGCGAGTTTGAGGACGCGGTGGTAGGCG
>SKKR01000094.1 GCA_007123655.1 Thermomicrobiaceae bacterium | reverse complement strand
GAGGTATGCCCTCTTTGACCTGAACTCAGGGGATCTGACGAGTTCGAGAAGCCAGCAGCCGGCGGCGAATCTCATTCGCAACGCGGGTAAGTCCGACCGAGTTTGATGCAATCACGCCACCGACAAACCGCTCACCTCGCGCGAAGACATACAAGGCGTCCCAGAGATCTGCGGTTTTCGTGCCCTGAAACAGATCACCGCCATCGGTTACTCCCGCCGCAGACACCAGGTCCTGCAAATGTTCCGTACGCGGATCGTCCACCCACGAGAACGGACGGACGAGATGAGCGAAGACGACCAATCGTGTCTCGGCGGAGCCACCGTAGTAGCCGCGGTTCTCGTGGTTCCCTGGGCTCACTTGAACGAGTCCCTGGTCACCATCGTAGACGGGTTGGCCGAACGGCGGGAATGTCTCTGCGTATCCCGACAGGAATGCGACGAAGTCTCGCCCGGCATTGCGGGACCGGTCTAGCTCGGAACGCGAGAGCACGACCACGTCATCCTCGCTAAGCACGAGACGGAGTTCATCGTCGTTGCCATGGATCGCCACGGTAATGCTCCCGCTAGACGGCGTAAACACTCTGAGTTTAAGAGCCCCTGGTTTCTGGCTACTCCAGCAATGATCGATACAGGTGCACGGTTCGCTCGGCAATCGCGTCCCAGGAAAAGTGCTCCTCCACACGCTTCCGACCCTCCTTGCCCATCTGAGCGCGGAGTTCTGGATTACGCGCCAGCCTGTTGATGCCGTCGGCGAGTGCCTGCGCGAAGCCCCCTGTGTCTACTGGTTCGAACGTGCCCGGTTTCAACTCGAGATCGATCAGCAACCCGGTCTCTTCGGGAACGACAACCTCGGGAATTCCGCCGATTGCAGATGCCACGACTGCTGTCTCACAGGCCATCGCTTCCAGGTTGATGATGCCGAACGGCTCATACACCGAGGGGCAGCAGAACACATCCGCGTGCGAGTAGAACTGGATCGCCTCCGCCCGGGATACCATCTTGTCAACCCAGATGATCCCATCCCGCTGGGCGGCGGCATCTGCCACCTTTCGGTTCATCTCCTCGGCGATCTCCGGGGTGTCCGGTTGACCGGCAAGCAACACGACCTGCAGATCTGGATCGATCTGCGGAATCGCCTCAACCAGGTGGATGATTCCCTTCTGGCGGGCGATCCGGCCGACGAACAGTACGTATGGTCGATCGGGATCGACGCCGTACTTCTCCAGCGCTGACGTGTCAGTTGCTTTTACGTACTCGGCGAGATCGATTCCGTTGTGGATGACGTGAACGCGCTCCTCGGGGATACGAAAGTTGTTGAGGACGTCGTCTCTCGTCCCCTGCGAGACCGCGATGATCGCGTCCGCGTTTTCGAGTCCGGTGCGTTCCATCCAGGAGCTCATGTGGTAGGCGTTGCCGAGTTGCTCTTCCTTCCAGGGACGCAGTGGCTCGAGCGAGTGGATCGAAGCCACCATCGGGACTTTCCACAGGGTTTTGGCGTAAAACGCCGCCATGTCCGCGTACCAGGTGTGGGCATGCACCACCTGTGCGTTCAAGGGGTCCTTGGCCATCTTGAGGTTCCGGGACATCGCGTCCAGCGCACCGTGAAAGCGCGAATCTGTCCCCTGCTTCAGTTCGTCCCAGCCCTGGTAGCCGCGGACACGGAGATTGCCGTTGTCCTCCCGCTGGTCGCCAAACGAACGGACTTCCACATCGATCAGCTTCGCCAGTGACCTGCTGAGGTATTCGACATGAACACCAGCGCCCCCGTAGACATTCGGTGGATATTCGTTGGTGAACAGCACAGCACGCTTCAGATCCACCACATTCGCTCCCTTTCCCAACCGCCACGGCACTCCCGCGCAGGCCTGATTATGACAGGTGGCGGCAAGCAGAATGGTACGCACCGACCCGGCGAACAGCGATGCGTTGCTCAGTGATCAAGGGGATTCGGGTGAGTCAGATGGCTGAGCTGAAATGCCCACCGTCGGGCACGAGACCTTTCGCCGGGAACGAGTTCGCCGCCCCGGTAGCTCACCTGAAAGCTCTCCGCCGCAATCTCGATTCTCGCGCCACGTCTGGACAGCGCCCTGGCAATGCCCAGCGACGCGGCCCCGGTGAGAAACCGGGGGCGATCGTACCGTGTGCAGAACGCGGCGGCTGAGACACGGTTCAGCACATCCGCTGGAAGAGACCGGATAGCGGCAAGAATACGTTTCGTGGGGCGCCTGTGGTGCGTTGGAGAACCGACCAGCAACAGGTCCGGACGCCGGGTGATGCGCTCGGCGTCCGCCGCCGGAAGAAGCTCGACATCGTAGCGCTTCTCCAGGACCTCCGCGATTGCCTCCGCAATCTTGCGGGTATTTCCGTACTCGCTGTCGAACAGGACTACGGCACGCATACCGGCGAGTTCCTTTCCGAGCCGGTGGTACACTGCGGGAGTTCAGGGTCGAACAGGTCGTCCGCACCAGTGTACTCCTTCCCGGGTGGGAGGATGCGAAATGCGCCGGATGATTGCACATCTACTTGTCATTCTGGTACTTGCGGCAGTCTGGCTCGTCGTGCAGGGAACCGGCGTCGCCCTCCCCGATGACCGTTCCGCCGTGCTGTGTGCCGCGCCCGATGGCACTCCTGAAGCATCCGGAGCATGCTGGGAGCACCCGCTCGACCTGCTCACCGCCCTCAGGTCAGCAGAACCGGGGGCGGAGGTCTGGATTCGCCAGGGAGTGTATACCCCGGGAGACGGACCGGACTCCGCGTTTTATGTTCCGGACGGGGTGACACTCCTGGGTGGCT
>SKKR01000186.1 GCA_007123655.1 Thermomicrobiaceae bacterium | reverse complement strand
TGCGGGTAGGCGGTTCCAGGGTGTTTCACCTGGAATGTCCTACCCGAACGGTGCTCGGAACAGTATAGTTAGGGCTACGATACGTGCGCGGTAATCGCGCCCGTGCCCGGTCCGGCTAGTTCGATATCCAGCCGGCAAAAACGGGCATGCGTGAGGCCCCCTGGTGACACGTACTCGATGCCTGGCCAGAACAGTCCGGGAAACTATCGGGCACGCCATCGGTGGGACGTCGCGGCACGACGCAACGTCGGGCCGTCGTCCGCGTTAACGTAATTAAGGCTGCGCGACAAGCGGGTTCAAGGGAGAGGGACTCGCGGTCCTCCGGGCATCGTTGCTGGTCCCGGCATGTGAACACTTCACCGCGCACGGGTTTACACAAAAAAGGGCGCTCGCGAACAGGCGTGCCTGCACGCGGGCAAGGGAGGAGATAACAGGTGACGCACGCTGCTGCATATACGCCCCTGCGCACATTCGAGCGAATTCGACATAAATCGGGATCTTCCTGGAGTACAGCGGAGGTCCTGGCGTGACTCGACGACGATTCAATCGTATGACGACTGGAACCGGTCGCCGGATTAGCCGGCGCGCATTACTTGGTGGCGCGATCGCGACGGCCGCCGGGCTGGCCGGGCTTTCGACCGGTTCTGGATCCGGACTGCTCTCTGTCGACAAGGTCCGCGCGCAGGACTTCTGGGGCGTGTCCAACATCTACTTCGATCAGACCGGTCATCATCTTTCCGACGACTTTCTCAACGCCTGGCAGGCAAACGGGGGGCTACGCACCTTCGGGTATCCAATCAGTGAGCGGCTCGACGAAGACGGGCGGGAAGTTCAGTATTTCGAGCGAGCCCGTTTTGAGCTTCACCCGGAACACGCCGGTACGCAGTATGTCGTGCTGGCATCCCTGCTCGGGGTCTGGGTGACGCAGGGTCGTGAGGACGAGGAGCCGTTCCAGCGAGTGGATCCGCCCGAGGGCGGAGACACGCCTGACCGGCGGTACTTCGAGCCAACCGGGCACACGTTATCCTACGGCTTCAAGGACTACTGGGAACAGAACGGCGCACTGTACGTGTTCGGGTACCCGATTTCGGAGGAGTTCCCGGAATTCAACCGGGATACCGGAGAAGAACATACCGTTCAGTATTTCGAACGTGCGCGGTTCGAGTGGCATCCGGAGAATCAGGGGACTCCGTACGAAGTTCTGCTGGGGCGAATGGGCGCCGAGTTCGCGATCGAGAACGATATCGACACCTCACCGGTGGACCGTTCGTCGGACTCCATCCGGGCGTTTCCCGGTCTGCTCGATCCAAACTGGTCCCGGGCGGTGCGAACGCCGGATGGCCATGCAATGGGGATGATCACCGCGAGCAGTGTGAATATCCGGCAGGAGCCGAGCATCGAGTCCGGCCTTCTCGGCTCGACCTATAACCGGCATACGATGGAACTGCACGGTCTGGTTGCCGGGGACCAGGTCGGTGACATTCCTGCCTGGTATCGGCTGGGTAACAATCGCTATATCGCCGCGGCCTGGATGGCCCCGTTCGTTGCGCCGAGTCCGCCGAAAACCTACGTCGGTCGCTGGCTGGATGTGAACCTGACACACTTCTATGCGGTGGCCTACGACGGCGGAACTCCGGTATACGGCGCGATCATCACGGCCGGTCGGGACGGCCGCACGCCGCTCGGCGAGTTCCGGGTCCTTCGGCGCGTTCGCAGCGAGACGATGGATTCCGCCACTGTTGGGATTCCTCAGGGGCACCCGGAATATTATTTCCTGGAGAACGTCCAGTACACGCAGTACTTCAAAGATGGCGGATATGCGGTTCATGAGAACTACTGGTCTCACCCCAGCTCGTACGGACGTTTCTCCAGCAACGGCTGTGTCGGTCTGATGGAGCATGATGCTCGCTTCATGTGGAACTTCCTTGGCGAGGGCTCACGGGTTCACGTTCACTTCTAGTTACCGACTTCACAAACTGCATCAGCGCCGGTCCGGTCTTATGCCGGGACGGCGTTGTCTTGTTAATCCGGTGATGCTAATCTCGCGTGGTTGCGTCAGGGACCGCGTCGTTCAGCGCCAGTGATTGCAGGGCGGGTTCAGGGTCTCTCAGGGAAGGGTCGCGCACGTGCGGGTGCCACCGCGCTGGATTCTGATCGTTTCGATTGCCACAGGTGCGGCGATACTCGGCGACACGTTGCTCTACGCGGTTCTTCCGGTTATTTGGGACGATCTCGGGCTGACCGCCGGCATGGTCGGCGTGATCCTGAGCATCAACCGGTTCGTTCGGATTGCAACCAATCCGGTTGCCGGCTGGGTCGTTGGTCGCATCGGATCCCGTTTGCCGTTCATCGTGGCCGTCATCGTCGCGGCGGCAACCACGCTCGCCTACGGTCTCGGATTTGGCGTTGGGGTGTTTCTGGCCGCACGGTGTCTGTGGGGACTGTGCTGGTCGTTCCTGCGGCTGGGCGGCCACCTGGCGGCGATTGAAGAAGGGATCGACGGCCGACGAGGTTTCTACCTGGGTTTCTTCTCCGGGGTGACACGGGCCGGGAGCCTGCTCGCTGTCGTCACAGGCGGGTTTCTGACCGATCTGATTAGCTTCGAAGTCACGGTCTGGCTGTTCGCGACCATATCGTTCCTGGCGGGACTGATTGCGCTGCGAGAGTGGCGCAAATTGCCGGACGAAACGCCGCCGGCTCTGGAGCAGGACCGCCGAAACAAGTCGGTGGAGATCCCCGCACCGGATGCTCGAGCATGGTGGGCGGCTATCAGCACGCTGTTCTCTCTGGCGTT
>SKKR01000486.1 GCA_007123655.1 Thermomicrobiaceae bacterium | reverse complement strand
CGGGAGGCCGCTTCGATCTGTCCAGACTCATGGCCGAAGTCGATTCGCTGGCAGATCGACTGAAGCGACTGAAGTCAGTCGCGCAGTCGGATCTCGACGATCGCCAGTCGCAACGACTGAACCGGTGCCTGCGGGAGATCGCTCACGCGTTGATCCCGGTCGACTACACGGCCCTGGGTCAGTTCGACCACGATCTGGCGGTGCCGACCTCGCCGATCCCGGGCCTCTCCCGCATTCCAGAACTTGCAGCGCTTGACCCGAGCGGCAGCGATTATCAGCTACTCTCCACGCGACTCCGGCGGGAGCGAAACCGGATCATCCACGGCGTACGCGAGGCCAGGAACGCGGTCGACGCGGCACTTCGAGATCTGTCCTGAGCGAGGGATTCCCAAACGATGGTTGGGCTACCACATATCGTGATCAGAGAGGAAGTGTCACGAGCCCTGGACCAGGGAGGGCCCGTCGTTGCGCTCGAGAGCACCCTGATCACTCATGGATTGCAGGCGCCGCTCAACGGGGAGACTGCCGCGGAGATGGAGCGGGAGGTCCGGACGGCGGGCGCGACACCGGCAACGATCGCGGTGATCGACGGCACGATCCGGATCGGCCTGTGCGGGCAGGAACTGCACGATCTGGCGAGCGCGGTCCACGCTGTCAAGATCAGCAGCCGTGCGCTACCGGGCGCGGTCTCCGAACGACTGACCGGCGGGACGACGGTGAGCGCCACCATGTTCGTTTCCGCCGCCGTGAGAATAGGGTTCTTTGCGACCGGCGGTATCGGCGGCGTGCACCACGGTGCTGATCAGACGGGCGACGTATCCAGCGATCTGACCGAACTGGCGCGGACGCCGGTTGCCGTGGTCTGCTCCGGCGTCAAAAGCATTCTCGACATCGGCCGGACACTGGAGTACCTGGAGACCTCGGGCGTGCCGGTCTACGGCTATCAAACGGATTCGTTCCCCGGATTCTTCTCTGGCGAGAGCGGGTTCCGGGCTCCACAACGGCTGGATGGACCGGAACAGGCGGCCGCGGCCTGGCGGGTACATCGTGAACTGGGTCTGCCTGGTGGCATAGTGATCGCCTGCACGCCTCCTGCTGGTGTTGCGAACGCCGAAGATCTGGACCGCGCGGTCCAGCAGGCGAACGCGGAGGCGTTCGAGCAGGGTGTTCGCGGGGGAGAAGTCACACCTTTCGTTCTCCGTCGCGTTGCCGAACTGACGAATGGCGCGAGCCTCCAGGTAAACACCGCACTCCTGCGATCCAATGCGCGGACTGCCGCGGAAATCGCCGTTGCGGGCACGTCGTCGAACCGGTCGCCGCGGCAGTGATATCCAGAGATTGGCGTGAGACGGATTCAGCGGGCTGGAGGTAAGCGACATGTTCGATTTCACCGGCAGTCATGTGCTCGTCACCGGGGCGGCAGTGGGCATCGGGTTCGGCATCGCCGCGTGTTTCCATAAAGCCGGAGCGAACGTCAGTCTCTGCGATTTCCGCCCGGACGCACTGGATGAGGCACGTGCGCGACTCGGCAACGCCAGGACGTTCGCCGGGACGGCTGACGTCCGTCGGGAAGATCAGGTGGAGCGCGTGTTCCGGGACGCGGAAGAGGCGTTCGGTCCGGTCCACGTCGTCGTCGCCAACGCGGGGATCATCCCGAGCGTCCCGGTCGTCGAGATGACCGTCGACCAGTGGGACCAGGTTATGGAGACGAACGCCCGGGGCTGCTTCCTCGCCTGTCGGACGGCCGCCCGAAGCATGATCGGCAGCGAGAAGCAGGGGAAGATCATCACGGTATCGTCGATCGCGGCGGACGCCGCCCGGGTTGACGCGGCACACTACTGCGCCTCGAAAGCGGCGATCGTGCAGTTCTCGAAGTCGCTCGCGCTCGAGCTTGCGAAACACCGCATCACGGTGAACATCATCAAACCGGGGTATGTCGAGGTGGAGAGCGTCGTCTCGCCGTTGTCAGAGGAGTACAAGAACGTCCTGCGTTCATCGATCCCGCTGGGCCGGCCCGGCCAGCCCGAAGACATCGGCAACATGGCGCTGTTCCTGGCCTCGCCGTACGCGGAGTACATCACCGGGGAGTCGTTCGTCGTGAGCGGGGGCAGTTCAGCCGGCCGGGCCAATCTGCCGCCAGCGAATCCGTAGGGGTTACCAGCGCTGCGAAGTAATCGCAGTGATATCCCAGACTGACTACTGTTCGAGACGCGAATCAAGGTCTCGGAGTGAAACTGCGAGTTGTCCGCTGCCACGGTCGATCAACGTGTTCAAAAGTCGCTCATCCGCAGTTAGTACGAAGGAGCCAAGTAAATCGGCCAGTGCGACGAATAGTGCATCATAAATGATAATACTACTTTGGAATGTATACCGTGACGCAGGCTCTAGAAGGTTGCTAGTATCGTAGAGTGAGATCCAGGATCCTTCCCAAAAATCGCTCCAGAGCCTGCCTGTCTCGTCCAAATCAAGTTCTCCCCGACGATGCAACTGCCAGAATGCATTCAGTAGTTCGACGGGCATCGTGCTTGGCGCACAAAGATGAGCATCGGCTTCTATTAGCCGATGAAGGCATCGGACGGCCTGATCACTGTCTTCTTCGGGCAGGTACCACTTGACCACGACGCTCGTGTCTATAATGACGGGAAGTGACAGTCGCTCGATCACCAGAGCGATTACCTTCGTGACTGACGGTCTTCTTTTACGATCGGCGTCGAATCCGAAAAGGTTCGACGCTGAGCAGTGAACTTCTCGCGCCAGCGGCGCAACTTTTGTTCAACCTCTGAGTCGAGTTTGCG
>SKKR01000146.1 GCA_007123655.1 Thermomicrobiaceae bacterium | reverse complement strand
TGCAACCACACGTCCGATCAGCATCCCTGGTTTCAGCGGGCACGCCGGGCGAATCCGGGAACCGTCCACCGGGACTTCTACGTCTGGAACGATCATCCGAACAAGTATCAGGACGTTCGAATCATCTTCAAGGACTTCGAATACTCGAACTGGACCTGGGATCCGGTTGCCCAGGCGTACTACTGGCACCGCTTCTACTCGCACCAGCCGGATCTGAACTTTGACAATCCCAGGGTGCAGCAAGAAGTCATGAAGGCGATGGACTTCTGGTTCGATGCCGGGGTAGATGGCTTGCGTCTCGATGCCATCCCGTATCTCTACGAGCGGGAGGGGACGAACTCGGAAAACCTGCCGGAGACGCACGAGTTCCTGAAGAAACTCCGGGCGCATGTTGACGCGAAGTACGATGACCGGATGTTGCTGGCAGAGGCGAACCAGTGGCCGGAGGACGCCGTCGAGTATTTCGGCGACGGGGATGAGTGCCACATGTCGTTCCATTTCCCCCTGATGCCTCGGATGTTCATGGGCCTGCGAATGGAAGACCGCTATCCGATCATCGACATTCTGGAGCAGACACCGGAGATTCCGGAGACCGCGCAGTGGGCGATCTTCCTGCGAAACCATGACGAGTTGACCCTGGAAATGGTGACGGACGAAGAACGCGACTATATGTACCGGGTGTACGCGCACGACCCGCAAATGCGCATCAACCTGGGTATCCGTCGCCGTCTGGCGCCGCTGCTTGGCAACAACCGGCGCAGGATGGAGCTGATGAACGGGCTCCTGATGTCCCTGCCAGGGACGCCCGTGATCTATTACGGCGACGAGATCGGGATGGGCGACAACATTTATCTGGGTGACCGGGACTCCGTCCGAACCCCGATGCAGTGGAACAGCGATCGGAATGCGGGATTCTCCAAGGCGAACCGCCAGCGTCTCTTCCTTCCGGTGATCGTTGATCCCGAATATCACTTCGAGGCGATCAACGTCGAAGCTCAACAAGACAACCCGCACTCCCTGCTCTGGTGGATGAAGCGACTGATCGCGCTGCGAAAGCGGTACCACGCGTTCGGGCAGGGCTCGCTCGAGTTCCTGCACCCGGAGAATCGCAAGGTCCTGGCGTTCGTGCGCGAGTATGAGGATGAGCGGATTCTGGTCCTGGCGAACCTTTCGCGGTTCGTGCAAAACGTCGATCTGGATCTCTCCCGCTGGGAGGGATTGGTTCCGATGGAGATGTTCGGTCGCGTAGAGTTTCCGCCGATCTCCGACCAGAGCTACTTCATCACGCTCGGCCCCCATTCCTTCTACTGGTTTTCGCTGGAGCCGCAGCGGGTTGAACTTGAGCCGGTAGACGCCGGCGCCGCCGATCGCTCGTTGCCGCAGTTGACGGCCTCAGAAGACTGGACGCGCGTTCTGACCGGCAGCGGACGAGGCAGCCTGGAAGATGTGCTTCCGGAGTACTTGCGGGAGCGACGCTGGTTCGGCGGGAAGTCGCGCCGGATCAAGTCCGCACGTGTTTCGGATGCGATTCCGCTGAGCAACAGCGGTTCCGGAGTCCACCTGGCGTTCGTGCTCGTGGAGTACACGGAGGGCAACCCGGAGACGTATGCGATACCGATGGCGTTTGCGTCCGGAGAGCACGCCGGCCATCTGCTGGAACACTCGCCGCAAGCTGCCCTCGCCAGGGTCAATGTTCGTGGCGGTGAAGACGGCGTGCTGTTCGATGCGCTGTTCGAACCCGCGGTGGCGGAGATGATGTTGAACCTGATCGGACGCCGGCGTCGCATCCGCAGTAACGGCAACCAGCTTGTCGGGAACACGACGTCAATGTACCGGACGATCATGCAGCAGTCGGACGGTCCGCTGCCGCCGCGGATCTCCGGCGCCGAGCAGAGCAACACGTCGATCATCTACGGGCAGGATTTCATCCTGAAACTGTTCCGGAAGCTGGAGCCCGGCATCAATCCGGACCTGGAAATTAGCCGGTTCCTGACACAGCGCGGTTTTCAGCATAGCCCGCCGGTCGCGGGCTGGCTGGAGTACGAGAGCCGGAACCGGGACCCGGTCAGTGTCGGGATCCTGCTGCAGTTCGTGCCGAACGAAGGAGACGCCTGGTCCTATACGCTCGACGGGCTGAGCCGGTTCTTCGAGCGCGTCGTCACGATCCCGGACGTCCCGGACGCGCAGGCCTCATCGACGCGAAACCTGCTCGAACTCGCCGGCCAGAGCCCGCCGGAAGACTCGTCGGAGTACTTTGACACGTTCCTTGACGAGGCATGGCTGCTCGGTACGCGCACCGCGGAGATGCACCTGACGCTGGTCTCCGACCGGTCAAACCCGGATTTCGTTCCCGAATCGTTCACCAGCTTCTCGCAGCGGTCGATCTACCAGTCGATGCGCACGTCCATGCGCCAGACGATGCAGGTGCTCCGGAGAACCAGATCCAGGTTGCCGGAGTCGGTGCAGGCAATGGCGGATGCGGCGCTGGACGGAGAATCCTCGATCGAGCGACGGTTCCGGGCGATGATCGAGCGCCGGATCGAGGGCGTGCGCACCAGAACGCACGGGGACTACCATCTGGGACAGGTGCTTTTTACTGGCAAGGACTTCATGATCATCGATTTCGAGGGGGAACCGGCCCGCTCGATCGGCGAACGCCGGTTGAAACGTCCACCAGTTCGTGATGTCGCTGGCATGCTGCGCTCGTTTCACTACGCGGCAAACGCCGCTATGCTCACCCAGCAGCTTGGCGGGCTCATCCGGGAAGAGGATATGGAGCACCTGGAGCCGTGGGTCCGCTACTGGTATGTCTGGGTTGCGAGTTCATATCTGAAGGGCTACCTGGAGACAGCCAGCGGCTCGGACGTCGTTCCGGCTAACCCGGAGGATCTGCACCTGTTGCTCGACGCCCACATGCTGGAGAAGGCGATCTACGAGCTGCTGTACGAGGTGAACAATCGCCCGGACTGGGTGGCGATCCCGCTGCAAGGGATTCTGGACCTTGTGGAGGACTCGGAACATGTGCGTTCCGGAGCCTGAATGTGCCGGAATCCGATTTGCGTGGAGACAAGTGCCGGCACGGACGTCGGAGTAGAGGTTGGAGAGACCATCGTGACCAGCACTGAGCGACAGAACGAAACGATCATTACCGAGCACGATCTGTATCTGTTCAACGAAGGTACGCACTATCGACTGTACACGATTCTCGGGGCGCATCAGGTTGAACTGGGTGGTAAGCAGGGGACGCACTTCGCGGTGTGGGCGCCGAACGCTAAGTCAGTGTCGGTCATCGGCGACTTCAACGGATGGGACAAATCATCTCAGCCGATGCGGGCGCTTGGGAGTTCCGGTATCTGGACAGCGTTCATCTCGGGGCTGGAACCCGGCATGGCGTACAAATACCATATCCAGTCTGCATACCACGGATTTAGCGTCGACAAGGCGGACCCGTTCGCGATTCACACGGAGACGCCGCCGCTGACCGGGTCGAAGGTCTGGAACCTTGACTACGAGTGGAATGACCAGGAGTGGCTGACTCGTCGACGAGACCGCAACGATTCCGCGGCGCCGATTTCCACGTACGAGGTTCATCTGGGCTCCTGGATGCGCTACCCGGACGGCAACTTCATGACGTACCGGGACCTGGCACCGAAGCTGGCGGAGTACGTCTCGAATCTCGGGTTTACGCACGTCGAGTTCCTGCCGGTAACGGAGCATCCCTTCTACGGGTCCTGGGGATACCAGACCACCGGGTACTTCGCCCCAACCAGCCGATTCGGGACACCGCAGGACTTCATGTTCCTCATCGACACGCTGCACCAGCATGATATCGGCGTCATTCTGGACTGGGTGCCGTCTCACTTCCCGACCGATGAACACGGACTCGCCTACTTTGACGGGACGCATCTGTACGAACACGAGGATCCACGGCAGGGGTTTCACCCGGACTGGCAAAGCTATATTTTCAATCTCGGGCGCAACGAAATCCGCAGCTTCCTGCTTAGCAGTGCGCTTCACTGGCTGGACACCTATCATATTGATGGCCTTCGCGTGGATGCGGTCGCCTCGATGCTCTACCTTGATTACTCGCGTGAAGGGGAGGACTGGATACCGAACGAGTTCGGCGGCCGGGAGAACCTTCGGTCGATCGAGTTCCTCCGACGATTCAACGAAGTCGTCTATGAAAACCATCCGGACGTGCAGACCATCGCCGAAGAATCGACCGCCTGGCCCATGGTTTCCCGACCAACGTATGTCGGCGGGCTCGGGTTTGGAATGAAGTGGGACATGGGCTGGATGCACGATACGCTCAGCTACTTCTCCAGGGAGTCGATCTACCGGCGCTACCATCACAATGACCTGAGCTTCCGGATGATCTATGCGTTCAACGAGAATTTCATGCTCCCCATCTCGCACGATGAGGTGGTACACGGGAAGGGCTCGCTGCTTAACAAGATGCCGGGGGATGACTGGCAACGGCACGCCAACGCGCGCTTGTTGCTCGGGTACATGTACAGCCAGCCGGGCAAGAAACTCCTGTTCATGGGGAGCGAGTTCGGCCAGTGGACTGAGTGGAATCACGATGCGCAGTTGCAGTGGGAGTTGCTGGAGTACGACTCCCATCGAGGACTGCATCAGTTCATGACTGAACTAAACCGTGTCTATCGAAATGAGCCCGCTCTGCATGAGCTCGATTTCGATCCCGCGGGCTTCTCCTGGATCGACGCGAATGACGCGGACAACAGCGTTCTCAGTTTCGTGCGAATGGGCAAGTCAACGGCGGACATCATCCTGGCCGTGTTCAATTTCACCCCGGTTCCCCGGGAGTCCTACCGGATCGGCGTGCCGGACGGTGGCTTCTGGCGGGAGATCCTCAACAGTGATGCGGAAGCATACTGGGGATCCGGCCAGGGGAACTATGGCGGTGTCGAAGCCGAACCGACCCCGTGGCATGGACGCCCCCACTCCCTGAGGATGCATCTGCCTCCGTTGAGCGTGGTGTTGCTCAAGAATGAGGCGGTCTGGGCATGAAAGCACTGCCCAGTCTGGGCGCGATCCCGATAGCAGAGCGTCGATGGGCTTTTGCCGTGTGGGCTCCCGCGTGCCAGCAGGTTGAACTCGTGCTGGTGAGTCAGGGAGACCGCACAGTTGAGCTCGTTCCGGACCAGCGTGGGTACTTCCGGTCAGTCGTTGATGATGTCACACCAGGAGATCGTTACCTGTACCGGCTCGACGGTGAGCACGACCGTCCGGATCCGGCATCGCGATTTCAGCCGGAGGGTGTGCACGGTCCGTCGGCTCTCGTTGACCCGTCAGCGTTTGCCTGGACAGCTGGCGACTGGAGTGGACGTCCCCTGGAGGACTTCGTTATCTACGAGATGCATATCGGGACGTTCAGCGACGCCGGAACGTTCGATGGAGCCGTCCCGTACCTCGATAATCTCGTCGAGCTTGGAATCACCGCCGTAGAGGTCATGCCTGTCGCGCAGTTTCCCGGCGAGCGAAACTGGGGGTACGACGGCGTCAGTCTCTTCGCCGTGCAAGCGTCCTACGGTGGTCCGGACGCGTTTCGCCGGTTCGTCGACGCCTGTCACGCCAGGGGAATGGCTATCATTCTCGATGTCGTGTACAACCACCTGGGTCCGGAAGGAAACTACCTGCGAGATTTTGGGCCCTACTTCACCGATCAGTACAAGACCCCGTGGGGAGAGGCGCTGAACTTCGACGGTCCCGGAAGCGATCACGTTCGTCACTTCTTTCTCGAGAATGCTCGATACTGGGTGCGAGAGTTCCATATCGACGGGTTCAGGCTGGACGCGGTGCACGCTATCTATGACGTTTCAGCTATCCATTTTCTCGAGGAACTGGCGTCGACAGTTCACCAGGAGGCCGAGCGACTGGGCCGTCTCGGTGTCGTGATCGCCGAGAGCGACCTGAATGATCCGAAAGTTATCCGCAGCCCGGACCTGGGCGGCTGGGGTCATGACGCGCAATGGGCGGACGATTTTCACCACGCGCTGCACGCGCTGGTCACCGGCGAACGCGATGGATATTATGTCGACTTCGGAACGACTCGTGAGTTGGCGAAGGCACTACGCTCGGGCTACAGATTCACGGGAGAGTATTCCGTTTACCGGGATCGCAGTCACGGGCGGGTGCCTGGCATCACGGATGGCCGCAAGTTCGTGGTCTGCTCCCAGAACCACGATCAGGTCGGCAACCGGGCCACGGGCGATCGATTGACGGCGACGCTGGAGTTCGAGCAACTCAAGTTGGCCGCAGGCCTGACGGTGCTTTCCCCGTTTATTCCGATGCTGTTCATGGGGGAAGAGTACGCCGAGCCCGGTCCGTTTCAGTATTTTGTCAGCCATGGTGACGAAGAACTCATACGCGCGGTACAGGAAGGCCGCAGGCGGGAGTTCCAGGCCTTCAACTGGGATGTCGCGGTTCCTGATCCGCAGGCCGAAGCGACTTTTCAGCGCTCGAAGTTGGACCATGACTTGAAGAAGGTCGAACCTCATTCGGTCATGTTCGCCTGGTATCGTGAACTCCTGCGCGTGCGGCGTGAGACCCCTGCACTGAGGGAGCTCGAGCTCTCCAGGCAAGACGTGCGGAACATTCCAGGCACGTCCGTTATAGTAATCCGTCGGATTCATGAGGGCGGGGACTGTCTGCTTGTGTTCAATTTCTCCACACACCAGGAGGAGGTGGTGGTCGATTCTGGCCGCGGTCACTGGAGTATCCTGGTGAACAGTCTTCTTGCCCGCTGGGAAGGGTCAGGCGAACCGGCGCCAAACATCGTCGTGAATCACGGCATCGCGGAACTTCTGATACCTGGACGGGCGTTGTTCGTTTATCAGGAGACAGGATCCGGAGTTTGAACAGCCACCCCCGCCCTGCCTGCTAACCCTGAAACTTGAACGGCATCGTGCCATAGTCTCGGAGACACACTTGAACCGATACGTTTGCGTCCACTTTCATTCTTACCAGCCGCCTCGCGAGAATGCGTGGCTTGAGGCCGTCGAGCTGCAGGACTCCGCCCATCCGTTCCACGACTGGAACGCGAGGATTACCGCGGAATGCTACGCGCCGAACGGTGCTTCACGGATCATGGACGACCAGGGCCGCATCGAACGAATCGTCAACAACTATGCGCGCATCAGCTACAACATCGGTCCTACTCTGCTGACCTGGCTCGAATCCGAAGCACCGGAGGTCTACCAGACGGTGATCGACGCGGATGCCGAGAGTCAGGAACTCTTCGGCGGGCACGGGTCGGCCATCGCGCAGGCATACAACCATATGATCCTGCCGCTGGCGAACAGGCGGGACAAGTACACGCAGATCCACTGGGGAGTTGAGGACTTCCGGCGCAGGTTCGGGCGGGATCCCGTTGGGATGTGGATGCCGGAGGCCGCCGTCGATCTCGAGTCCCTCGACCTCATGGCCGAGTTCGGCATTACCTTCACAGTGCTTTCGCCGTATCAGGCACATCGGGTGCGGGAGATCGGCGAAGACGAGTGGACGGATGTCTCCGGCGGAGAAGTTGATCCGACGCGTCCGTATCAGGTGAGTCTTCCATCAGGCCGCACCATCAATGTGTTCTTCTACGATGGCCCGATCTCGCAGGCCGTCGCCTTCGAAGGCCTGCTCTCCAGTGGTGAGGCGTTTGCCGAACGGCTCATGAGTGGATTCGACGATGAGCGTGACTGGCCGCAGATCCTCCACATCGCGACAGACGGCGAGAGTTACGGTCACCACCATCGTCATGGTGAAATGGCTCTGTCCTATGCCCTGCATGTGGTTGACAAGCACGAAGATGCGGAACTCATCAACTACGCCGCATATCTCGCCCGTCATGAATCCACGTGGGAGGCGGAGGTCTACGAAGATAGTTCCTGGAGTTGCGTCCACGGCGTCGAGCGCTGGCGTGAGGATTGTGGATGCAGCACCGGTGGGAGGCCGGAGTGGGACCAGGCCTGGCGCAAGCCGCTCCGAGAGTCTCTCGATTGGCTCCGGGACACCCTCGCAACACATTACGAAAAGGATGCGGGTACGCTACTCAAGGACCCGTGGACTGCACGCGACGAATACATCCACGTTATCTCGGACCGCAACAATACGGACGAGTTCCTCAATACGCACGCACGCAAAGAACTCGAGAACGAAGAGCGAATCCACGTTCTGAAGCTACTGGAGATGCAGCGCTACGCGATGCTGATGTACACCAGCTGCGGCTGGTTCTTCGACGAACTGTCCGGCATCGAGACTGTCCAGGTAATCCAGTATGCCGGTCGAGCGGTGCAACTGGCCCAGGAGTTGGTCGGCGACTCGATCGAAGAACAGTTTCTCGAACGATTGTCAGAGGCACAAAGCAATCTCCCGGAGCACAGGAATGGCCGGGACATCTTCAACGAAATGGTCAAACCGGCGATGGTCGGGCTCGAGGCCATAAGCGCTCATTTCGCCATCAGTTCTCTGTTCGAGGATTACGAAGACGAAACGGATGTCTTCGCATACACGGCTGAGCTACTTGACTCCGAACGTGCTCAGGCGGGCCGGGCAAGCCTGCACGTGGGCCAGGTAATGATGCGATCGAACATTACGGAGGAGTCCGAGCATCTCGCGTTCGGCGTTGTTCACTTCGGGGATCACAACTTGCTCGGCGGGGTACGTCCGTACCGAAGCATCGTCACCTACGAGAACCTGAAAGAGGGTCTGACCGATTGCTTCCGGCGAGCGGAGTTCCCGGAGCTTGTCCGGTTGATCGACGCACAGTTCGAGTCGCACAACTACTCGATCCGGTCCCTTTTCCGGGACGAGCAGCGGAAGATCCTGAACATCGTGCTCGACTCGTCGCTAGAGCAGGCCGTGGCGGTCTATTCGCACCTGCACGAGGATCATGCCCAACTGTTGTATTTCCTGGCGGACATCGGAGCACCTCTGCCCGACGCATTTGAGATGACCAGCGAGTTCGTCCTGAACACCCGGCTTCGCGCGGCGTTCTCGGATCCCGATTCCGATCTGGACGAAATCGGTGACTTGCTCAATGAGGTCAAGCTCTGGAACATCAAACTCGATCAGGAAGAACTTGCCTACGTGTTGAGTCAGACGATCGACCAGGTAGCCGTCCAGTACGGCGACGGTCCGGAAGATCTGGACCACTTGGAGCGACTCTATGCGCTGGTGGAAATCGCAACGCAATTGCCGTTCGAGGTCAACCTCTGGAAAGCGCAGAACGTTTACTACGATGTGCTGCAGGGCGAACTCGGGGCGCGACTGTCCGACACCGACTCAGACTGGACCAGACGATTCCGCGAGCTAGGCGACCTGCTCGGTGTGAAAGTCGAATAGGCAGATGTCTCGCGTGATCACCGGAACGTATCGCCTGCAGTTCACTCCGGAGTTTGGATTCCGGGACGCGATTCTCCTGTTGCCGTATCTCGACCGGCTCGGGATAAGTCATGTCTATGCCTCTCCGCTACTCAGACCGGCGCCTGGCAGTGAGCATGGCTACGACGTTGTCGACCCAACATGCCTCAACCCGGAACTGGGCGAGGAAGACGACTTCCGGGAACTGCTCGACGAACTGGCCAATCGGGATATGGGCTTGATTCTCGATATCGTCCCGAACCACATGGCGGTCCACAGCGAGAATCTCTGGTGGCAGGATGTGCTGGAACATGGACAACGTTCTCGCTACGCGCATTTCTTCGACATCGACTGGGAACGCGGCGGCGGGCGTGTCGTCGTTCCGACGCTGGGCGATCACCTGGGACGCGTTCTTCAGCGCGGCGAACTCCGGCTTGCTCTGGATGACCGCGGGCTGGCGTACACGTATTTTGAGCATCGCTTTCCCCTCAACCCGGGAACCTATCACCTTCTCCTGAGCGCAATACAGCGCGAGCTTCCGGAAGATTTTGCGGACACCGTGAGGTGGGAGCTGGACGCGATCATCGCCCTGTCACGGAGTGTCTCGACCGGAGTCGATCCCGGCGGAAACGGAAAAGATTCCCTCTCTCAGTCGTCGAAGATCGGCCCTCGAACCTGGCGTCTGTACCAGTCTGACCCTCATCTGCAAACGGTGTTCGAGCGGATGATGCAATTGTTCACCGATCCTTCAGGGGAAGAGATGGGGTCCGGTGCGCTGACAGACTTGCTCGACCGGCAGTGTTTCCGACTTGCTTACTGGCGCGTGGCGAGTGAACAGATCAACTATCGGCGGTTTTTTGACATCGCGGACCTGATCAGCCTCCGGATCGAGGACCCTGACGTCTTCGAGGCGGTTCACGCGATGATCCTGGAATACGCGGATTACGAATCCGTGGACGGATTCCGCGTCGATCACGTGGACGGCCTGCTCGATCCCGGAGCGTACGGTGAACGGCTCATCCGGCGATTGCGGGAAGCGAGCGGTCGGGAAGACCGGTTTCTGCTGCTGTACGAGAAGATTCTGACCGGTGGGGAACAGCTTCCCGAGGACTGGCCGGTCAGTGGAACGACCGGGTACGAGTTCGCGCATCGCGTGAACGCCGTGCTGGCGGATTCGGACGGCTTCCGGCGGATAGAAGAACACTACGCGAGTCTAACCGGATTTGAGGACGGATTCGAACCGGTCGTATTCGCGAATAAGGCGCGCG
>SKKR01000321.1 GCA_007123655.1 Thermomicrobiaceae bacterium | reverse complement strand
ACCGGGCGAGCCGATCAGGCCAGGTCAGATCAGAAACAGCAACAACTACACGATTGATGGCCTCGTTCGGGAGTCGGGCGGTGTTCCGGTACACCTTGGTGTTGCTCGGGACGCCCCGGATGACCTGCGCGCCCGACTACGATTCGCCGACGGGTGCGATCTCTTGATCACTTCGGGCGGCGTATCGGTCGGCGACTTCGACGTCGTCAAAGACGTTCTCCAGGCCGACGGCAGCATTGACCTCTGGCAAGTGCGGGTCAAACCGGGCAAGCCGATGGCGTTTGGACGACTGGACGAAATACCGCTCATCGGACTGCCGGGTAATCCTGTCGCGGCCTACATCGCGTTTCTTCTGTTCGGAAACCCTGTAATCCGCAAGATGCGTGGCCTGAAAGATGCGCCATTACCGACGACGCGTGCGCGGTTGTCCTGCGAGCATGAGAACCGGGGGAATCGCCGGCATTTCGTGCGCGGGGTCGTTCAGCGACGCGGGGATGACCTGGTTGTCGAACCGGTTCCGGTTCAGGGATCGGGTGTCCTCACGTCAGTGGCTCGCGCAAACTGCCTGTTCGTTATCCCCGAAGATCGTGACCACGCGCCAGCCGGGCTGGAAGTGGACGTCATTCCGCTGGACCGATACGATTAGTCTCCGGTCTGGACTAGCGCTTACGAACAATCCACCAAGCTGGGCGTTGCTGCCATCATCCTTCGCGTCTAAGCAACTCGTTCCTGCCAGATCGTCAGACAGTGAAAGGGTTTATCCCAGCCATGAACCTTCGGGACTTCGTCGGGATCATTCGCGAACTGAGTTTCTCAGAGATTCGGCATGAAGCGATGATTCCACCGCGTGTACTGCTCGTCGCCACGTCCTGGGAACAGGCCGACGCCTGGCGATCGGACCTGTTTGGACGTGACGCGGCAACGTTCGTCGACCTCGTCACCCCCGAGAGTGGGGAAGTTAACCCGCTGGCGTTTGACGTGATCGTCTCGATCGGTGAGCTGGATCGTGAGCGGAGTCGTTCCTGGGTCGATCTCTGCCGGCGGGCGGGAGAAGAGATTCGACTCGTTGAAGTTGACGATCGCAAGCCCGCATCTCATGAGCACCTGGAACGAGTTCGACGCTGGATCTGTGATGTCTGTCGAGATCGAACCGTCTCACTCGGGAGATACATCGATGAAATGCGACACGCCGCCACCTCCGAGATCGTTGCGGACACCTCTCGCGTGAACGCCCAGTTTGCCGCGATCTCGAATGTTCCGGCAATGATCCCGGTCGTTGGCAGCGTGTTTGCCGCCGGCGCTGATTTCCTGGTGCTGACCAAGAACCAGTTGATGATGATGTACCGGCTGGCCGCGATTTACGATCGCGACCTCGATGATCGTTTCCGGATTTACACGGAGCTCGCCCCGGTGGTCGGCGCCGGCTTGCTCTGGAGGACTGCCGCTCGCCAGATTGCGGCGGTGCTTCCATTTGCACTCGGTGCGATCCCGAAAGTCGCGATTGCCTACACGGGGACCTATGCAGTGGGACAGGCGGCAAGACTGTACTATGAACACGGCTGCCAACTGAACGCTGAAGAGTTCGGAGAGCTCTACCGGGAGGCGATCAGCGTCTTCGAATCCGCCCGGGGACGGATCGCGGGAGTTACTGAACCGCCGCCCGAACCGATAGCCGCCGAAGGCCGATCTTCGGCCTGATCAGGTGCTGACCGCCTCGGAATGACTGGGAACGCCATAGGCTTCGAGCTTATGCTGGAGGTCTTGCAGTTCGATCCCGAGTAACGCGGCCGCGGCCACGCGGTCGCCGTTGGACTGGTCGATCGCTTCGATAAGCATCTTGCGCTCGACCTCCTGTAGCACCTCGGTAATGGGAGTCCCTTTTCGTACCCGCTCCGCAACGTCAACGAAGTGTCGCTGATCCGCGGACGAGAACCGGATGTGGTCCTCACTGATAACTGTGCCCTGCGCAAGCACAACTGCCCGTTCGATGATGTTTTCGAGCTCCCGGACATTGCCCGGCCAGTTGTGATCCATAAGCGAATCGAGCGCCTGCGGGGAGATCCTGGCGGGCGGCGCTCCGGGGTTATAGCGATGCTTGTGTAGAAAGTGCTCCACCAGGCGTGGAATGTCCTCCGGTCGCTCGCGTAATGGCGGCAGATACATGGAGATCACGTTGAGGCGGTAGTACAGATCCTCGCGGAACCGTCCCTCTCGCACCTCGTGAGCCAGGTTCTTGTTCGTCGCTGCGATGATACGGGTATCGACCTTAACCGAGACGTTCCCGCCAACCCGCTCGAACTCACGCTCCTGGAGGACCCGCAGCAGCTTCTTCTGCGTCGACAACGTCATCTCGCCGATTTCGTCCAGAAAGATCGTTCCCTTGTTCGCGGTTTCGAATCGTCCCTTGCGCTGGTTCACCGCACCGGTAAACGCGCCCTTTTCGTGGCCGAACAGCTCGCTCTCCAGGAGCGTTTCCGGCAAGGCGGCGCAGTTCACTTTCACCAGCGGGCCACCGGCATACGATGATGAACGGTGCAGAATCGCGGCGACAAGCTCTTTTCCGGTGCCGGTCTCTCCGGTGATCAGTACGGTGGAGTCGGACCGAGCCACGCGACCGATCGTCTTGTACACCTCCTGCATTGCGGCGCTGTTGCCGATCATCGTCTCGTTGGGATCCTGTTCCGCCGGGGACGTTCTCATGCCGTGAACCTGCTTGGTCAGTGCCTGGTGGTCGAAGAACCGGCGAACGTTGTGAAGGACATCTTCGAGATCGAACGGCTTGGTGATGTAGTCGTAGGCACCAAGTTGCATCGCTT
>SKKR01000204.1 GCA_007123655.1 Thermomicrobiaceae bacterium | reverse complement strand
CGACAATGCCCTGTCCGAGTACCACGACACGCTCGCCGGGAAGGGGACGGGCATCCATAACCAGTCCGAAGGCGGTTTCGAGGTTCGGAATGAACGTTGCCAGCTCGTCGCTGATTGATTCCGGTAAATTAATCAAATCGTCGACCGGTACGATCGCATGACTAGCGTGCGGGCGGAAGGCGAATGCCCGGCACCCACTCCAGGCCGGATCGACATCCGGGCCGGTGGCCTCGACAACGCCCACCGCACAGTAGCCCGTTCGCTGCGGGTAACCGTGGGATGCAGCCAGCGGATCGATGCTGGCATCTTCAGCGGCATCGTCCGGAATCTGGCCACGATAGGCCAGCAACTCGGTGCCGGGACTGATCCCCGAGACGCGTAGCTTCAGGCGAACCTCACCGGGGCCCGGTTCCGGGAACGCCACTGCCGGGACTTCGATCGTGCGCGGTGCGGTGATCACCACTTCCCGGGCGTTCGTCATACGCCGCCCCAATTCGGGCGGCCCCACAACACCATGTCATCGCCCAACCGCTGGTAGTGCACGTTCGCGATCCGGGGATACTCCACGCCATCGTCCGACCGCCCGCCAAGTACCCGCAACCCACCGATGAGCTGCGGTGACACGGTAATCACCAGTTGGTCAACCAGTCGCGAACCGAGAAAGCTGTTGATAATCCCGGATCCACCTTCGACCATCAGGCTGCTGACACCACGACTTCCCAGCAGTTCGAGCATTGCCTTCAGATCGACCCGGCCGCGCTCATGCTCAGGAACCACCAGAACTGTCGCGCCGGCAGCCTCCAGCGCTGCGCGTCTGGCCCGATCGTGTCGTTCGGTCGTGATCAACCAGGGCTGACCATGACCGTCTTCGAAGATTCGGGCGTCCGGTTTCAGCCGGAGTTCGCTGTCCACGATCACGGGTTGTGGATCGTTACCTTGAACGAGCCGCACCGTCAGCCGGGGATTATCAGCGAGTGCGGTCCCGATGCCGATCAGAATCGCGTCGTGACTGGCCCGGAGCCGGTGAGTCATCATCATCGACTGCCGTCCGCTGATGGTGATCTGATCTCCACCCGTGCCAGCGATCGACCCATCCAGGCTCTGTGCATAGCTGATCGTCACTGCGGGGCGGGTGACCGTTCCGCCGACACGCTGCAGTCCGACGTACGGCTCCGGAGAGCCACTGCCATTGCCGCCGTGGCCGTTTCCAGCCTGCTCCAGTTGTGGGTTTCCATTGAGTCCTATTGGGGCCGATCCGGTGCGGACGGTGAAGTCCAGCAAGTGGCTCATCCGGGAAGCCTTGGTGCGCAGGTAGGACAGGTTATCCGGACCGGCCGCGATCTCGATCGGCACCCGTCGATTGACCCGAACGCCGAGTTCCTGCAACGAGGTGATCTTCAGTGGATTGTTGGTCAGCACCTGAACCGATCGTACGCCGAAGTCGTCCAGAATCTTCGCCGCGATCGTGTAGTCCCGGGCATCTGCCTGGTGGCCGAGGAGCAGGTTGGCGTCCACCGTATCGTGACCGAGGTCCTGCAGGTCATAGGCGCGGAGTTTCTCCAGAAGACCAATACCCCGGCCTTCCTGCCGGAGATAGAGGATCACCCCGCACCCCCGGGCACTGATCAACTGCATCGCGCGCTCCAGTTGCTCGCCGCAGTCACACCGCAGCGATCCCAGCACGTCGCCGGTGAAGCACTCGGAATGCACTCGGATCAGGACGTCATCCTGGCCGGCAACGTCGCCGATCACCAGTGCCATGTGCTCTTTCCCGTCCGGACTGCCAGTATAGAGCGCGAGCTGGAATTCGCCCTTGGGCGTTGGGATTCGGGTCATCGTCTGCCGGGTGACGGAGTGACCATGTTCTGTGGTCGTCATAGACCTCTCCTGGGGTCAAGTCGAGCATTCGCGCTGGATCGGAAGCAGAGCAACGTCTCCAGGGGGCCGCCAGCAACCTACTTTCGGGTAGGTTATTGTGTCTAGGCACTGTGCAAGTATGATGCCATCCCCGGTCGACACGGTAGCCGGAATGTACGCTGGTAGCCGGCAATTCCGCAAACGATAAAGCGAGCCGGGATTATTCCGGCTCGCGGGATTCACCGTGCAGTGGATCTGGGTCAGTTGGAGAGGGTCAGTCCCCCGGGGTTGGGTTCGTTGACGCGTCGCCGATGACGGATTCTTCCCGCTTGCGCCGGCGTTCAACCAGCTCGGGCGACGGCATCTTCACGTTCCAGATTAGTCGCATCCGCGCGAGCAAGCGAAGAATCAGCGCCGAGAGGTCGAACTGACGCCAGTTCATTCCATGGTACGCCATCGCCGGGAAGGCGTGATGGTTGTGATGCCAGCCCTCACCGAAGGCCAGCAGGCCAATCAGCAGGTTGTTTCGGCTCTCGTCCTTGATGTTGAAGGGCCGATCGCCGAACCGGTGGCAGACCGAGTTGACCGCCCAGGTGACGTGATTGACGACCGCGATCCGGACCAACCCGCCCCAGAGCAACCCGTGCCAGCCAGCGATCATAAATGGAATGATCAGGCCGACCGCTACCCAGAGCAGGAACGTCTGGTCAAAGAACATGATCAGGCGATCCTGCATCAGTTTCTTCGCGTAGCGTTCCCGGTCGGCCGGCGGCGCGGTGAACAGCCAGCCAACGTGGGCGTGGAAGAATCCTTCGAGGGGGCTGTGCGGATCACCTTCCTCGTCAGAATGCGCGTGATGCTTGAGGTGGTTCGCCGCCCAGTCGATCGCTTTGCCCTGGACTGCCATCGAGCCAAGCATCAGGAAAATGGCCCGGATCACGTTTCTGGATTCAAAGCTCCGGTG
>SKKR01000421.1 GCA_007123655.1 Thermomicrobiaceae bacterium | reverse complement strand
TACGAACTGGTGACCGGGAAACAGCCCTTCATCGGTGATGATCCGGTCGCCATAATCAGCCAGCACCTGAACACCCGGCCGGTTGCCCCGACCTGGCATAACCCGGAAATACCGAAGCCGTTGGAAGGCCTGATTCTTCGCCTGCTGGCGAAAGATCCGGCCGAGCGGTCGCAGTCGGCCGCCGAAGTCCGGGAAGAGTTGCTCGCCATTCGACGGCTCCTGGAACAGGGTCCCGCGCACCGATCGACTGCCTCGATCTCGGACGAGGCGCAGCGCAATCCGCTCGACCGTCTGGCCGGCGGCGTCTTCGTCGGGCGCGAAGATGAGATGGAACAGCTCAGGCTTGCGGTCGACTCTGCCTTTTCCGGCAACGGTCAGGTCATTCTGGTCTCGGGCGAACCGGGGATCGGCAAGACAACACTGGTCAGCGAGGCAGCCACGTATGCCGCCATGCGAGGTGCCCAGGTGCTGTGGAGTCGCAACTACGAGGTCTCCGGACGACCTCCCTACTGGGCCTGGATTCAGTTGATCCGGAAGTATGTCCACGACCGGAGTGCCGATCAGCTTCGATCCGAACTCGGCTCCGAGGGACCTGTGATCAGCCAGATCGTCTCGGAGATTCGACAGGCGCTCCCGGATCTGCCGGAAGGGCCAGATCTTGGCAACGAGTTCGCCCGGTTCCAGCTCTTTGACGCGGTTGCGACGTTCCTGAAGAACGCGAGTCAGAACCAGCCACTCGTGCTGTCGCTGGATGATCTGCACTGGGCCGATGAGCCGTCACTGAAGCTCCTGGAGCATATCGCCCGTGAGGTCCGGCACTCCCGGTTGCTGATCGTCGGCACCTACCGGGATGTCGAGGTCGGACGCCATCACCCGCTTGCAGCAACACTCGCGCAGCTTACCAGGGAACACGCAGTCCACCGGATCCTGCTCCGCGGGTTACGACGACAAGATGTCTATCGGTATCTCGAGCTGACCGCCGGGAAGACCGGTACCGATCAGTTGATCTCCTCGTTGTTTCGGCAAACAGACGGGAATCCGTTCTTCGTCGAGGAGATTGTTCGTCTCCTTGTGTCAGAGGGTAAGTTCGACGAACTCGACGACAGTCGCTGGGTTGCGGCGCTCCCCCAGGGCGTTCGTGAGGCGATTGGACTCCGCCTGGACCAGCTGTCTGACGAGGCCAACCAGGCCCTTTCGGCTGCTGCTGTTATCGGCCGAGAGTTCGATCTCCGTGTCCTGTCGATGACCCTTGAACGGGACTCGAACGACGTGCTGGAGCAGCTTGATGAAGCGCTCAGGGCGCGGATCATCCGGGAGTCAGATCGTCTTGATCACTACCAGTTCAGCCAGGAGATCATTCAGGAAACGCTCTACGAGGAGATGAGTATCGCCCAGCGTCGTCGCTGGAATGGCATGGTTGCCCGGTCGATCGAAGAGATGTATGGCGACAACCTCGCACCGTATTTCGCCCAACTCGCCTACCACTACGCAGCCGCCGGCCCTCGAGATGACGCCGGCAAAGCGATCGACTACGCCCGCAAGGCCGGATCGCGCGCGATGGAGCAAGGCGCCTGGGAGCTGGCGCTGCGCCACTACGAAACCGCCCTCAGCATTCTGGATGTCAAGTCCGGTGACGATCCGGTACTGCACAGTGAGCTGTTGCTGGAGTTCGCCAGGACCCATGATCACTCGGGCGTTACGCTGCCATCGAGCATTCCCTTGCCAGACCCCCCACCGGTTGACACGCCCGGCGCCGGCTTCTCGCACACGGGCTACGCTGCTGCCTGGGCGGCAGCGGGAATCGCGCGAGATGCGAACTTGCCGGAGCATTTCGCCCGCGCTTCGATTCTTGCCGCCGGTAACTCGGTCCTCGGACCGGGGCGGGAAACGATCGAGCTGATGGAAGATGCGGTCCAGCGACTACCCGGTGACGACAGCGCACTGCGCGCGGAACTTCTGATCCGAACCAGTGGACTGATCGCAAAATGCCTCGTCAGCCGCGAGGTAACGCCATCCGAGGAACTCGAAGACCGCAGCTATCAGTACGCCATGGAAGCGGAAGCGATTGCGAGGCGTCTGGACGATCCTGTTCTCCTCGGAGAAGTGCTGCGACGGTTGCATTTCAACTACACGCTGTACTGGTATCGATACCGTAAGCCGATGACCGAACTGCAGTCACTGGTTGAAGAATTCAATGAGGTCGCGGCGCGAGCGGATGAATCGATCCTGGAGCTCGAGGCTGTGGTGCTGACGGTAGAGCTGGCACTTGTCCGAGGAGACCGCGAGCGTGCGCGCGACGTGTTTCGGCGAGCAAAGCACTTCGAGGAAGATGTCTCGCCGATTGTCACCTTCAACTATCGAATGCTGAATGCCTACATTTTCTGCCAGGCCGGCGATATTTCGACCGCCAAACGATTTGTGACCGACGGAAGAGAGGGGCAACCCGGTTCCTGGACGTTGATCTTCATGGACTTCATGCTGACCTGGCAGCTTGATGACACGGAACGACTCGTAATCATGACCCGGGAGTACCGACAGTTTGGTGATTTCATCCTGCTGAAACCGCTCGAACTGATCGCAAACTGGTTGGCGGGAGAACGAACGTCGGTCCAGCGGGCGATTGATGATGGAGTTATCCCGTATCTGCTGGAATATCCCCCGGAGCCGCGAATGGTCTCGGTTATCGCGCTGCTTTGCCATCTGACGAACGACACGAACAGTGCTCCGCTCGTGTACGATGAACTGCAGAAACTTGGAGATATCGTGGTTTCACCTTCCAGTGACGCGTCAGGTGGGGCAACTGGATACTACCTTGGTCTGATCT
>SKKR01000363.1 GCA_007123655.1 Thermomicrobiaceae bacterium | reverse complement strand
TGGCATTCTCCATATCGTGCGCCAGATCCCAGCAGATGCCGGTACTCGAGTGGTTCACCAGATTCAGGATGCGGAGCACGGACGCCCGCGACAGGGCCGCGGCGGATGGGCGGGCGCTGTTTTCCGCACGAAGCTCCAGGACTACATTGACTCGAGAAGACCAGCGTCCGATCAGTTCGCCGATTGATTGCACGAACTCGGCCGTGACGCGTTCGTTGCCGAGAAGGTCGAGAGCAGGATCCGCGGCTGCGTGGAGCACCAGATTGGTTGCGCCTTGTTCTTCGGCCAGATCGGCCACTTGACGCAACACTGGCTGGTATCTGTTGAGCAATTCCCGTCGAGCAGTGTTCCAATGTCGTGCAGAAAACTCGGGAGTCAGTGGACCATGCACGGAAACCCAGAGACCGCGGCTACGATAGCCGTCGATGACTGATTCCCAGTCTGAACGAACAACGTGCACCCGTGAGGTGAACTCATCTGCCTCCCCGTCGTGGAGCACGATCTCGGCAGCGGTGGCGCCAGCCGCCACGATTTGGTCGAGGTAATGCGGAAACCGGGCAGCGTCGCAGTCGTACCAGCGAGGGGCGCCGCTGTTGCCGAGCAGACCGGTCACCTTCAGGCGTGTGCCGAGCGCGCCTGGAGCACGCCGAGAAGATCGGATCTGGCCAGGGTCGACTGCTCTCCGGTCTCCATCTCGCGCAGGATCACCTCACCCCTTTTGATCTCATCAGGACCGAGAATCACCGTCGTCGGGATTCCCTTCCGATTTGCGTATTGCAACTGCCGGCGGAGATCCCAGCGCTCGCCAACGTAAATCTCACAACTGATCCCCGCTCGTCGTAGCTCCCCGACCAGTGACAGGGAGTCTCCGACGGTCTCTTCGTTGAAGATCGTAACCATGGTCTGGCTGACCGTTGGGGGAACGCCGACCAGATTCCGTTCCTGAATGACGTCGAAAATACGCTCCAGGCCGAGAGAGCATCCGGTAGCGGGCAGGTCTTCACCAGAGAACATGCCGACAAGCCCGTCATAGCGCCCGGCGCCACCGAGTGAGCCAATATTGGCGTCGACGGAGAGCGCCTCGAAAACAGGCCCAGTGTAATAGTCGAGCCCGCGCGCGAGCGTGAGGTCGAGCGTGTAGTGGGCCGGATCCGCGCCCATGCTCTCGAGATATCCGAAGAGCGACCGCAGTTCCGTCAGACCCTCCTCCGCCAGTGTGTTGCCCTGAAGTCGATCAACCAGTTGTTCGAATACGTGACCCGGTTCGCCCCGGGTGCTGACGAGATCGAGCACGCGACGGGCTGCGTCTTCAGGGATGTCGTTCGACACCATCTCGGAAATCACGCCGTCCTCGCCGATCTTGGCAAGCTTGTCGATCGCCCGGTGAATCGTAGAGGTCTGCTCATTCGGAACTCCGGCGACCTCGGCCAGGCTCATCAGCAGTTTTCGGTGATTGATGTGAACCACGAAACCCGGCATGTTGATGGCTGAGAGTGCGTCAATCCAGACGCTCACGACCTCAGCGTCGGCCATCATCGACTTCGTGCCCACAATGTCTGCATCACACTGCCAGAACTCCCGGTAACGTCCCCGTTGTGGACGGTCGGCTCGGAACACAGGGGCAATGTGATAGCGCTTGAAGGGGAAGTTCAACTCGTTGCGGTGATTGGCGACGAAACGCGCCAGCGGGACCGTCAAATCGTACCTGAGCCCGACGTCACGCTCACCACGGTCCTGAAACGAGTAGATCAGCTTCTCGTCCTCGCCGTACTTCCCGGTAAGGGTCTCGAGATACTCGATAACCGGTGTTTCGATCGGCTCGAAACCGTAGCGTTCGAAGACCTCCCGAAACGAGTTGAGCACGTGCTGCCGGAGAAGCATCTGTTCAGGGAGAAAATCCCGCATCCCCCGCAGTACTTGTGGTGCACGCGCCATTCTTCCGTTCCTCTCCGGGTCGGTCTCTCGTCACAACGCCGCCGATGTTACCAGACCTGAGGACGACCGCGACGTTGCGGACACCGGGACTTCGCAACAGTGCGCCGACGTTCAACAGATCTCAGTGTCCTTTGAAGTGCAACCGTTACTTTCGGACCTCA
Organism: Thermomicrobiaceae bacterium; assembly: GCA_007123655.1. Taxonomy (GTDB): domain Bacteria; phylum Chloroflexota; class Chloroflexia; order Thermomicrobiales; family Thermomicrobiaceae; genus SLMJ01. The sequence continues at coordinate 8,652 of SKKR01000363.1, read as the reverse complement.
AACACCATGTGGGCGACTTCCGGGGCTATCAATCTGTCCATCGCCAGACGAACGGCGTTGCTTGAACCGGGCGTAAGAAAAACCAGCGTATCCCGGTAGGTGCCGGCCGTCGCTCGGGACAGCATTGCGGCTGGCCCGATTTCGTCCCAACTCAGCATCCGGAAAAGCTCTCCGAACCCGTCAATACGCTTTTCAAGCAGCCGATCGATGACATCGAACGTGGTGTCTCGCCTCGCGATCCCGGTACCGCCGTTGAACACAATCGCATCGATGTCGTCCCGCGACGCAAGCTCGTCCAGGGCTCGGCGTATTTCGTCCGATTCATCCGGAACGATCCGGTAGTCGGCGATCCGGTGACCGGCGGCCTGGAGCGTGTCACGGATAATCGGGCCGCTCCGGTCGGTCTCTTTCGTGCGCGTGTCACTGACCGTGACGACCGCGCAGCTGATCTCCGATGGGGCCTGATCTCGGTGTTCCTGAGTCGAAGCGCTCATCAGTCCCTGTTTCCTCTTCGTTGACTGAACCATCCGGAGACGATCGGGATCACCCGGACGCAATCGAGATTACCTGATGGATGTCAGCGCCAGCGCCAGTACCGCGTTTCCGATCAGCGCTTCGCGCATCTTTGCCAGGCTCACCTGATCGTGGATCGTATGCGCGAAGTGCTCCTCGCAGGGCGAGAAACCGATCGTTGGAATGCCGAAGCGGTTGAGATGGCCGCCGTCCGTCGCAAACTGCCAGACGCCGACCGGGATATCCCGCTGGAACGCGGTTGCGAGTGACTCAACCGCGGTGCGGACGATGGGAGCATCCTCGGCAATCTCGTAGCCACGAGTTGACTGCATTTCCGCGCTCTGCGATGTGTACGTGGTCACGGGGCGGGTAACGATTCGAACAATTGCACTCACCCCGTCGATCTCGGATTCCTTCGCGATCGCCGTCACTTTCTCCTCGATCTCGTCCTGCGTTTCGTCAGGAATTGCCCGCCAGTCCAGCGAGATCGTCACTGCTCCGGGGGTCACGTTCCCACTGGTCTGATCAGTTCGGATCAACGTCGGCGCCACGGTTGAGCCGCCGAACGTCGGGTGCGGCTTCATCGGCAGCGATTCAACCTTCTGCAGGAACCGGGCGAGCGCGTAATGCGGGTTCGCTCCCCGGGACGGGGCACTGGCATGCACTGAATGACCGGTGAACGTGACTTCTACCAGCGCGCGTCCCCGGTGGCCCCGGCGGATTTCGTTGTTGGTTGCCTCGCTCAGGACTGCCAGATCTGTTGGCATCTGCTCGCACAGCGTCTTCGTGCCGAATCCACCGACCTCTTCCAGCACGACGCCAGTGATGTAGACATCCCCGACCGGAGCGAGACCGGCATCGCGAAGCACCGGAGCCAGATAGACCTGCGGTGCGAGCCCGCCTTTGACATCGCTCGCCGCGCGACCATAAAGAATGTCGTCCTCGATAACACCGTCGTACGGAGGCCGCGGCCAGAGGCTCAGATCTCCTTCGTGGACATGATCGATATGACTGTTGAATTGGACGCTTTTGCCGGATCCCGCTCCTCGGAGTCGACCGATAGTATTACCAGCGTCGTCGATCCAGACCTCGTCATACCCGAGCTTTTCCAGCTCTGCCTTGAGCAGATTCGCCATTTCGTGTTCTTCGCCCGAAAGGCTCCTGGTCCGGATTGACTCCCTGCCGAACTCGATCATCGGTTCGTAGTACTTTTCAGCCGCGGATCGAATGGCGGTCGCGTGCTCTGCTGTCACTGTCATCGGTCCTCAGATCCTTTCCCGGTCGCGTTCCTGCTTACCTGGCGATCATTCATCAAGACACGCGTTTTCGAGATGGTTGTAACGGGCGATCCTCCCGGCGCGGTCTAGCGTAATCGCAACCAGGTCAACGCGCCAGTAGCGATCGCCCAGTTCGGAATGCTGATCGATGTACTCCAGACCAAGCCTGATCAACCGTTGGCACTTCAGTTCGTCGACTGCCTCTTCCGCCGCCCCGTGCGAGATCCCTCGTCTGGTCTTGACTTCGACAAAGACGATGAAGTCGGCGTCCTCGGCAACGAGGTCTATTTCGCCCGACTCGCCTCGCCACTTTCGGTCGATGATCCGCCACCCGGACGCAACAAGCTTGCGCTCGGCATAACGCTCTCCGGCGTCTCCCAGGCGCAGGCGCCGGCCACTCATTCCCCGTCAACACCTGGAATGAGGAGCGGCATTGAGAGCTGGCTCACTGGACGAAAACTGTACCGGTGATGCGGCGTCGGGCCGTGCTCCGAAAGGGCCTGCAGATGCACAGGCGTACCGTAGCCGACATTCTGATCCCAGCCAAACTCCGGATGCCGTCTGGCGAGACGGCACATCAAGTCATCCCGGAGCGTCTTGGCCAGGATTGAGGCACACGCGATCGAGGGGCAGCAGGCGTCGCCGTCGATAATCCCCTGGGCGGACTGCCCCGAGAACTCCGGCGGAAGCGGACCGTCGATAAGGGCGAACTCCCACCGCCCGAGACGTTCCAGCGCGCGGCGCATAGCCAGGACGCTGGCGGCGCGAATGTTCATCCGGTCAATCTCCCGGCGAGACGCTGCGCCAAGACCTACGGCAACCGAGTTCCGAACGATGAACTCGACGAGTTCGGCTCGCTCGTCTCGTCTGGTCAACTTCGAGTCACGGACACCGTCAAGCGCGGGGCATCCAACCGGAAGCACGCAGGCGGCCGCGACGACCGGGCCGGCGAGACATCCCCTGCCCGCTTCGTCAACTCCGGCAACCAGCGAAAGCCCCTGGCTCCAGTGCCGCTCTTCATGCTCGAAGCTCAGTGACTCCACCATGCGCACACATTACCAGTAGTTGGGAAATCCGGCACGCATTCCCAACGCGTCCCTCGATTAACGGAAACGAGCGACGTTCGCTGGAACGTCGCTCGAGCACGTGTGTCTTGGTACGGTATCTAGCGCATGACGCTGCTGCCGCTGCGCCGCCGTTCCGGAATGCGCGCCGCGCGGCCGGTTCGTCCTCGCAGGTAGTAGAGCTTGGCACGCCGGACGCGGCCGTGTCGCAACACTTCGATGCGATCAATCCGCGGGCTGTGCAGCGGGAAGGTCCGCTCAACGCCGATCCCGTGGGACGCGATGCGGCGCACAGTGAAATTCTCGTTGATTCCGCCCCCACGCCGCCGAATGACAACACCCTCATAGGGCTGAATGCGCTCTCGAGTGCCTTCGACCACGCGGTAGTGAACGCGAACGTTGTCGCCGGGGCCGAACGCCGGGATGTCATCTTTCAGAAATTCCTGTTCGATTTCCCGAATTGTGTCGACCATCGCTTCAATCTCCCCGACGTCTGTTTCAATCGTTTTAGCTTTGGTGTCTGCCATACAGCAAGAAGCCGCGCCGAGCGCGACCTACAGATTCTAGCACGAAATCAGTCGCCGGGCAACGACGCGACAAGGCGCCGATCCTCCAGAACGGCGACCGTCTCCGCGGCAACTTCGTACCGGCCGAACGACGGCATAATGTAGATCCCATGTACCGAGTCACGAGCCTCCAGAATGAGTTCCTGCGCCAGTTTGACTCCCTCGGACCGCCCGCGGTTCCCTGCCCGGTACATGCGCTCCCGTGCTGTTTCCGTGAGTCGTATTCCGGGAACTTCGTTGTGCAGGAATTCGGCGTGCCGCGTGCTTTGCAGCGGGAGTACACCCAGCAAAACCGGGATCCGGATCGGACCATATTTGCGCTCGTAGATTGAAAGGAAATCGGTCCAGGTCCTGAAATCGAACACCGGCTGGGTCATGACCAGATCTCCACCGTTGCCGATCTTCCGGCTCAACCGGTCAGCCTCTTCCTCCAGATCAGGGCGGGTCGGGTCCGCGGCAACGGCAACTGTGAAACTCGCTTCCTGACCAATCGAGCTGCCGGCCGAATCCGTCCCGGCATTGAAGGCCTTGATCACCTTGACCAGCCCAACAGAATCGACATCGTACACAGGCGTCGCGTCCGGATAGTCTCCCAGGCTGGGAGGGTCTCCGGTCAACGCGATGATGTTCCTGACGCCGACGGCATGTGCACCGATCAAGTCGGACTGCAACCCCATCAGATTCCGGTCGCGCGTGGTGAAGTGAAGGATCGTCTCGATCCCGACTTCGTGCTGAATCAGGTAGCAGAGTGTGAGCGCGCTCATTCGAACGCGAGCCATCGGGCTGTCGGCGACGTTGATGAACTCAACTCCCGCATCTTTGAGGAGCTGCGCGCCCGCCAGCGTCTTCGTCGGATTCAGACCCTTCGGCGGATCTACTTCCACACTGACGACGAATTCCTTGCCCAGTTTGCGGGCGAGCAGCGTCGGTCCCTCTGCCGCCCGGACGGCGGTTTCGGCGGGGCGAGCCGTCTGCGTTTTCACCGACACCGAAACGTCGGCGGCGGCGCTTCCGCTGATCACCTGATCGAGCGCAACCCGCATTGCCCGGGTATGCACCGGCGTCGTGCCGCAGCACCCGCCGATGATCCGCACGCCGAGGGTCGCCGCTTCGTTCACGTACGTCGCGAAATACTCCGGGCTGGATGGATACACCACCCGGCCGCCGACCTGCATCGGGAAGCCCGCATTGGGCTGCCCGGAATAGACCTGTTCAGGACCGCCGGCGGTGGCCAGCAACTTCAGGACATCCACCGTATGCCGCGGACCGACGCTGCAGTTTGCGCCGATGACATCAACGCCCATCTGCACGAGCTGCGTGACGACGTCCTCCGGTGTGTTCCCGCCAATCGTTCGCCGGTCGTTCGCGAACGTCATCTGCGCCACAATCGGGAGATCGGATGCCTCACGGGCCGATTCGATGGCAACCACCATCTCGTCGAGCGACGAGATGGTCTCGATCATCAACAGATCCACACCACCCTCGAGAAGAGCCTCCACCTGCTCCCGGAAGGCCGACCTCACTTCATTGACGTCGGTCGTCCCGATTGGCTCGAGGATGCGCCCTGTCGGCCCAACCGAGCCGGCGACGAACACCGGCTGGCCAGAAATCTCACGCGCTTCTCGAGCGAGCTTTGCACCCCGGAGATTGATCTGCCTGACCTGGTCGGCAAGATTGTGTTCCGCGAGCTTGAACCGGTTTGCGCCAAACGTGTTCGTTTCGATGATCTCCGCACCGGCGGTGATGTACTCGCGGTGAGTATCGACCACCCTGGTCGGGTCGGTCAGATTGAGCTCGTCGAAACAGGCGTCGATCGAAACACCTCGCTCGTGAAACAACGTTCCTATGGCGCCGTCGCACAGAATCGGTCCACGCTCAAGACGAGTGATAAACGGGTGTGTCATCGTTGGACATCCTCGCTGTCGTACGTACGACCCCTTTTCATCTTCGTCCGGATCTGTCAGAATTGTAGCATCGAGCGTTCGGGGAAGGGCCGGTGATTTCCCATTGTGCTGGGAAGTCGGCCGGGTACGGAAGACAAGGGATTGACAACGCGTCACAAATGGGCTTCCTTTCTCCCCGGGCCCGTGTTAGCATAAGAAACCGTCTACGATCGTCAACCCGGTTTGCGTTTGTGCAGGGCAACGGCTTGCAACCGGGTATGCGCGAAATCGTTCTACCTGTGCGGAGGTCCTCGCATGGACAGCTACGCGGTTGCAGCGGTAGATGAGTCGATCTGGATACAACGAGCCAAAGCGGGGGATCAGGAAGCATTCGAGGCGATCTTTCAGCTTTACGAGCGCCAGATATATGGATTCATTTACCGGATGATGGGGAACGCGGAAGACGCGAACGATCTGACACAGGATTGTTTTATCCGGGCTTACCGGGCGCTCCCCCAGACGACGGACGACCTGAACATCTCGGCGTGGCTACACCGGATTGCGTCAAATGCCTGTCTGGATGTTCTTCGCCGCCGGCAACGAATCCGGTGGCTACCGTGGGAATCGCATAAGCACGAGCACTTGCTGCACGGCAAACCGCTGGACGAGCCGGAGAGCAATGCGCTGCGGAACGAAACCCAGATGACGGTACAGCAAGTCATCAGTCAGATGAGCCCGCGTAACCGTATGGCCCTCATCCTCCGCGAGTACGAGGGAATGTCCTGCGAAGAGATCGGTCAGATTATGGGTCTCTCGCGCTCAGCGGTGAAGTCTGTGCTCTTCCGCGGCCGGGAGGAATTTCGCCGCATCTACCGTGCGGTGGAGGATGACTCTGAAGCATGACTCGCGGTGAATGCGATGCCATCAGGCCGCTGATCTCGGCCGCCCTTGATGGGGAGTTAGACGAAGACGAATTCGTCCGGCTCTCGGAGCACCTCGCCTCGTGTCGCGAATGTCGCCAGGTTCATCAGGACTACTTCCAGCTACGGGACGATCTCAAGTCATCAGAGCCGCCCGCTCCACCACCCTCACTTGCCAGTTCAATCAGGCGAGAGACCGTCGAGAAACCGCTCCCGCCGGCGATTATCCGATTTGCTTCCCGGACCGGGATGAAGTTCGGTTTTTCGGCGATGGCGGCTTCGGTCGTCGCGCTGATCGTCATCGCACTGGTGATCGCCTACGGCTATGATCAGCGAACCCCTCCCTCCGTTGCCGGGTCGGAACCGTCGCAAAGCGCAGTCATGGATTGGCCGATCAGCCGGCCGATCGAGATCCAGTTCAACAAGCAGATGAACCGGGATTCAGTTGAAGAGAACCTTTCGATCCGGCCATCAAATGAAGAGGACCGACTCCCGTTGGGCTGGTCAGGCAATACCCTGCGAATCGGCGCATCTGACGACCGCAACGTGCTGCTCAGACCGAACACGGACTATCGCATCACGATTCACCCTGACGCCGAAGACCGGCATGGCAATCCCCTCGGGGACTACTGGGTCCTGTCATTCCGGACCGGGACGGAAGTAGCGGTCTCCACGCCTTCTCCGGATCGTGAAACACCAGTCGAAGATAGCCTCGAGCAGGGCCAAGAGGACGACGATTCGTGGTTCAGCTCGCAGGATGACACTGGCGACGCTGACGAAGAGCGAGACGACCAGACCCAGGAGCCCGACCCGGATGGCTCGCGTTCACCGGATGAGACAGAGGAGCCTGCGACCACCGAGCAACCGGAGCAACAGGAAGAACCGACCGCGACGCCGTCACCGCAAGAGGGCACTGGCGAAACGAACGACGGAGAAAACGTCCAGCAGCCAGAACCAACGCCCACACCAGAGGCTCCGGCTCCGACGGCGACTCCAACGCCGGAACCTGAACCGGAACCGACGGCGACTCCGGAGCCGAGCCCTGAACCAACCGCCAGTCCGTCACCGGAGCCGATCCCTGTCCGCGGCGCATTCGGCGAAGTCTACTGGGGAGAGGAAACGGTTCAGGAAGCGCTTGGACGTCCAACACAGGAAGCAATTGCGTTCATCGGCGCGGAGCAGGAGTTCCAGCGAGGTCACATGTTCCTCATGTACGACCAGCGCCAGGGCCGTAACGCGATCCTCGTCTTCGTCAACGAAGGAACCGTTCAGGAGCGCGACAACACCTTCGATCCGGACGAGCACGACTTCCCATCCAGTGAGCACGAAGAGGGCCTCTATATTCCAGGCGATCATTTCGGAAAGCTCTGGAGCGAAAGTGAGAACATCCAGGACGCGATCGGATTTGCGGTTTCCCCGCAGCCGTCGTCGAACATCGATGCCGGACGCCAGCAGTTCGAGAACGGGTACATGATTTTCAGCCGCGGCATAGTCTACGTGGTCTACGGAGATGACAGCTGGGACGTGTTCCCGGTCCGCTCGGGATCCAGCGGGGGATTCCAGGGCGATGATTCGGACGCCATCGTTTCCGACGACGATGAGCAGTCACCGCCGTCCGACGAGGAGCAATCCAGCAGCCCGGATGAATCCGATGAACAAGACGAAGCCGCTGAAAGTGCGGACGATGAGGGAGATGACGTCGCCGCACCGGAATCAGACGGGGCTGAGGACAGCCAGACGTCCGACGAGAACTGAGTTCACCAAACCTCTTAGCCAGCACAGCAGACGGCATTAGCCGTGTTCGGTCGCGCGATCAGGCAAGCGTGCTGAGCATGACCGCGGAGAAGTTATACGCCGCGTGCGTAATGATGCAACACGTCGTGTTCATGCGGTTTCGCTGGATTCCCAGAATGATGGCGGTGAAGAAAACGCCGACCAGGACGAAGCTGAATCCGTATTGAACGTGAATCAGCGTGAAGATCAACGATGTGAAGATCAGCCCGTACGTGGGCTGGACCGCCCCTCGAAAGAGGATCTCCTCGCCGATTCCCGCCGTAACCCCGATCAGGATCGCACCTTGCAGATTGATGAGGTCGCCCGTCATCTGATCCATGATGTCGTCGATATCATCGGTGAACCCAGGCTGAAAGAACTCGGTCAGTGCCCCACCAATCACCGTGACAATGAAGATCGGGATGATCAGGAGAACGGACAACGCCACCTGCCGGGAAGTTGGCGTGTAGAGCCCGAGTCGCTCTCGCACGTTCGCAAGGTCTCTGGTAATCGCGCCCCCGATCGCAAAATAGGCGATAAGGACGAGCATAATTGCCTGCAGGATCAGATCGGCACCGGTCGCTGCCCCGAGTTCGTCGTCACCGTTGGTGAACGTCAGGTCGATCGTCCAGATCATCATGACCGAGATCCCGAGC
>SKKR01000567.1 GCA_007123655.1 Thermomicrobiaceae bacterium | reverse complement strand
TGTCATCGCTGGAACCGCCGTCGACGACCAGAATTCCCCGCACTTCCGGCCCCTGTCTGCTGAGTGTTTGGAGACACGGGCCGATACGGGCGCGTTCGTTCAGAACCGGCACTACGATCGTGGCACTACCTGAAACGTTATCCGACACTCCCGCGGGTACCCGCTCGCTCCGGATGGACTGCAGAAACCGTGGCAGAAGCCGGGCCGCAAGCGCGATCTGAACCAGCGCCACTACCCAGGCAATAACGGTGAGGACTACTTTGACGGTCCGGACTTCCCGCACGCGTTACTCCCTGCCCTTGTCTCTATCGGCTACGACCGGCACCGGAATCGCCTCGTCAGACTGGATGTCCGGAAGCTCCCGGGGCGCGAACGTGCAGCGGACGACTTCCAGCACCTTACGGGCTGGCGTTGTCCTGGCTCGCTGCCGGAGCGAGTCACACCCCGAGCGCTCCAGTTCACGAAGAATCTCCTGGTACAGTCTCGCCGCCACCATGACCGGCATCTGAACGTCAGTTGGGAGACCGGAGATTCCAGTCATTCCAGCGGCATAGTGGTCATCCGCCCAGTCGATCATCTCGCGGACGACTGCACGGAGACGATCGTCCGGGCCTGACCCGTCTCGCCACATCTGCCGCACACTCCGGCCGGTGAGCTCGTGCTTGAGCATCAGATCGGAGGGCAGGTAGATCCTGCCCCGATCAAGATCGCCCCCGATATCCCGGAGAATATTGGTCAATTGCATGGCGATCCCCAGACGTTCAGCCGCCTGAAGCGTCCGTTGGTCCGACACCCCGAAGACGCAAGCCATCGAAAGTCCGACCGTGGAGGCCACCTGATAGCTGTAGAGCTCAACGTCTTCGCGGGTTGAACGTTCGACCGAATCGAGGTCGCTTCGCAGGCCATCGAGGAACGAGAGCGCAAAGCGGGTCGGTATTCGGTACTCAACGAATACCTGTTCAACCGGCAGGGCGATTTCGGGACGCGGCGCCGGGGAGGTCATCCCGGTTTCGAACCAGAACCGCCAGTGTTCGATCTCGTCGCGAACGAGTCCGTCGGGGACGTCCCTTTCGCCTGGTTCGTCCACCAGATCATCCAGTGTCCGGAAAAAAGCGTAAAGATGAAACGTCGGTTCCCGGAACCTGCGGGGAAAGAACCGCGTGGCGAACCGGAATGTCTTCGCGTGCCGGGACATGATCGACTCCGGCCGCGATCGCCGGGCGCTGATATCGTCGATCAGCGCCGAACTCGCAGACCAGACGATTCTCGCGATCGATGGCATTCGCGGCACAACAGAGCCTGGACGCACCGCATGTCGCCGGGAAGGGAAACGAACCGAATTGAACACCGCGATCACCGATTTCTCAGGCTACCAAACATACGGTAGGTTCCGCTGGCAAAATAATACTCTATTGCCGGGGTCGCAGTCCATTCAGCATTACGCCGATCATCTCGTCCGCCATTTCTTCCGGGCCGCGTCTGCTGAATCTGACTGATACCTGAATTGCATCCATTATTGAGAGAAACGAACTGGTGAGCAAACGGTTATGACCCACCTCGCGTAACCCCTCCCGGTCCATTGCCTGGTCGAATACGGCTTCGATCGGCAGGATCAGTGACTTCAGAACAGCCTGCATGAGGCGATGTCGATGAATCTCCTCAATCTCTTCCATATCGGTCCGGACCATCCTGGACATATCGATCGGCGGTTGCGAAAGCATCCAGCGTGCGATCGCCTTGAGCTGCGATTCGAGGTCAACCGGACTTCGCGAAATCGCGTCCCGCAGGCCGCGTTCATGACGCTTCATCATGCGTTCGGTGACTTCAACGAACAGCTCTTCCTTGCCTTTCGGGAAATGGTGATAGAGTGACGCTTGTCTGATGCCGAGTTCGTCCGCGATGTCCCGAAGCGTCACCGACTTGTACCCGCGATCGCTGAAAAGTTGTTCGGCAACGGAGATAACCCGCGACCGTGCGGATTCCTGGGGTGCTGTCATCGTCATCGATCCGTACCTCCATTCTCCGGCATGCCTGACACATGGTGTCCGAACGTCCGGAAAGGACATGCGGATGCTGCGCTGGTAATTCGTTCGACGTTCTCGTGCCTGGGCGTTGCGTTTGGCGTTGCCAGGTATTATCAATACCAGACATCGGAACCGCGGTTCACGATATCCGATTGATCAAACGGATAAACGCCCTTCGGAGGTTAACACATGCGTAACAACACTGACACCGTTCTTACTGGGGAAATCATGACTACGACCGTCCGAACGGTACATCCGGACACGCCGGTTTCGGATATTGTCAGCCTCCTCAACCATCACAAGATCTCCGGGGTCCCTGTGGTCGGTCCAGACGAGGACCCAATCGGCATTATAAGCGAACTCGATGTGATCAGTAGGTCGGGCAGTGTCGCCTCAGACATCATGAGCGGTGGTGTGATCAGCGTTACCGAAGATACTCCGGCAGAAGAGATCGTCGAAATCCTGCGCACAAGCCGTGTTCGGCGGGTTCCAGTCCTGCGTGACGGACGGATCGTCGGCATCGTCAGCCGGTCGGATCTGGTCCGTCTGTTCAGTCGCACTCGGTGGACCTGCTCCAGTTGCGGTTACTTCGTGCGCGGATTTCAGCGCCCATCACTGTGTTCCCAGTGTGGCTCGACCATGTTCCAGCTTGACCGTGAACCACCCGGAATGTAGCCGGAAGCTATCGAACAGTTGATTGATCAAGCCTGGAGTGGTTACGAAAATACTTCACGAATAAAAGCGTGCTCAGCGTCGTGAACAGGGCGAAGGCGATAAACGTCGCGCCGTATCCGATGGTAACAATCACCA
>SKKR01000442.1 GCA_007123655.1 Thermomicrobiaceae bacterium | reverse complement strand
GATTGATCACGATTCTCCTCCAGTTCCAGAAAATGTCCCTCAGTGACCGCGGATTCCGTTCAGGTGACTGAACGGATGGCCACCTCTGTGTCTACCGTCTAACTCCTACGAATGCCATCTCAACATGCTATTCGCAAGGACTGGACCATAACACATGTTTCGGCCATTACGAGTGGAACCCGCATATAGGCGCAGGAATCCTATCTGGACAATGTGCAAGGCACGATAATGGATCAGGATTCGTCGAGCCAGCTGTTCCAGAACGCCGGCTGAAGGTGGGTGAGCTCCGGAGAATTCTGCAAGTCGGGGGACCGAGCGATCACGATGTAGGTATCGCCGATCTTGATTCTGGGCACCTGCTCGTAGAAGAGGCGCTGGACGTCCTGCCAGTGCTCGTACCGTCGCTCGAACTCCGCTTCTGTCTGCACGAGACGGAGAAGTTCGTCCTTGTCCGGATCACACCACCATCCGGGCGCTTCGCACGTCAGGTTGCGCATGATGGGGTCCGGGCGAAAGGTTGCCAGGGTGAGATACATGTCCCACAGATCAGGGTCGTTGCGGCGATCCGACAATGTCGCCCAGTCGAACCGCTCAACATCAACGACGAAGCCGGCCTCCTCGAGTTGCTGGGCAATGACGACCGAGGCATTGTAGAGATCGCGGTACGCCTCCGTTATCATGAAGCGCAGAGCGGTCCCGTCGTATCCGGCTTCTTCCAGGAGTCTGGCAGCCTGCTGCAGGTCGTAGGCATTGAAATGCTCGGCGCCCGCCAGCGAGTGCCACGGCGTTTCGCGCATCAGCAGGCTTGGATCAAGCCGGAAGAAGCCATCTCCATAGCCGGCCTGCAGGATCGGTTCGTGATCAAGCGCCAGCTGCACCGCGCGCCGGATGTGCTGATTCTTCATCAGCTCAGATCTGTGATTGAGGACGAGATTGGGATAGAAGGCAGGTTCACCAAGCTCGACCACCACGGACGGATCCTCTTCGATGGCCGGGACCTGATCGGTTCCGACGCTCTCAAGGTAGTGAAACTCACCGGCCTGAAGACCGGCCACCCGTGATGCTTCCTCGGAAACCGCCACGAACATGATCTGATCCAGGAACCGGTGTTTGGATCCTCCATACCCGTCGACTTCCCCGGGCGCGGGGGTATAGACCTCGAATCGCTCCAGAAGGATGTGCTGATCCGGGATGTATTCCACGAATCGATACGGGCCTGTACCAATGATGTGCTGGAAATCGTCGCCTTCTGATTCCTCGATGACCCACGCCGGGTAGATCGCGCATCCCTGGTTCTGACGCGAGAGCGCCACCGGGAGCGTGCCGAACGCATCGCTCAGCTGGATCTCGAACGTGCGCTCATCCACGATCTCGAACTCCTGGACGTGTTCCAGCAGGCTCTGGCCGAGCCCGGAAATCGAGCCCCACCGCTCGATCGAGGCGATGACGTCTTCGGGCGTCAACTCCGCCCCGTCGTGAAACTGCACTCCTTCGCGCAGCGTAATCGACCAGACCAGCCCGTCGTCACTGACAGTGTACGTCTCCGGCAGCTCGGGAATGACGCGGAGATCGTCGTCCCAGGTGAACAGGGCCTCGAATATGTGCCAACTGACGAACGCAGTCGTGGACGTTGTCGTCTGATGAATGTCGAACGTGGGAGGTTCATCAATGAGGGCGATCCGCAACCGACCGCCATAGACTGCGTCAGCGAACTCCTGCTCGAACTCTGGAGCCATCGTCGGGGTCTCCGAGGGTTCCGTTTCGCGTTCAGGTGTTTCTGGCGGGAGCCCACCGGTCCGGCGTTCGGAGACACAAGCAGCCAGCAGTCCCGCGGCCGACGCGGCGGCGATGCCCGCGATACCGGCAAGCCGGACGAATGATCGCCTGCTGACGTGCGTCTCAAGACCCGGAGCGGACTGTTTCTGCGAGTTGTTTCGTTCGGTGTGGTTCACCCTGAATCCGTTACCCTTCACGCTCTCATTCATTGTACGCCCAATCGTGCCGCGGGCGTCAAATCGGAGACGACCGAGTGCGGGATCCACGGCGGTTCACTCCAGCGCGCAAAATAAGACCGGCGCCGCGGTTTCGGCGCCGGTCGGTTCTTCGAGTACGGAATCAGGCTTTGATCCTACGCGTCAGGATGTCCTTCCCGGGCGAGCCGCTCTTCTTCCTCTTGCTGGTATATATACCCGCGGTACGCCGTGAAGACGCCCCACGCGATCACTAGCACCCAGAGCGGGATGAGCAAGCCCCAGAGCAGCCAGCTTACCGCCGAGGATCCAACACCGCTGATGTCAAGACCCTGGATGTCATCAGCCGTCCGATCGATACTGGCTGAGAGCACCTGGATTTCTTCCTGCCCGGAGTCGACGAACTGATGGACGGTCTGCACGTGCGTTACCCACTGCACATCGATCTGCCCGTCAGTCTCCTCCAGTGTGGACCGGATCTGAGCCAGGTCCTCAGTGATGTTTGTTCGAGAGGCATCAAGGTTCTCGATGTTGCCGATCAGCACCATCCGTTCGTCGTCGATGCGGTCGGTCAGTCCGCGGATCTGGCCGAGCGTTGCTTCGTCGATGTCGTCAATCAGGTCGTTGGCGACCATGATGAAGTCGACTCGCTCGTCTTCAAGACGCTCGCGAGCCTCCATGAGGTCTCCCAACGCCACCCGGGCATCGGCGATTGCTGACTCTTCCACCTGGTCAACAAGATCGTAAGCCAGCATTATCAGGTCGACTCGTTCGGTTTCGAGGTCCGCCCGGAGGTTCGAGAACTCGGACACCGCGGAACGCGCTTCCACGAGACCCGCTTCTTCCAGTTCATCGATGATGTCGT
>SKKR01000519.1 GCA_007123655.1 Thermomicrobiaceae bacterium | reverse complement strand
TTGCCGGTGTTCGGTTACCCCATGACGACGGAGTACGAGGAGTTCAACGTTGATCTGGGAGAGTTCCGCACCGTGCAGTACACCGAGCGACAGCGGTTCGAGTACCACCCGGCCTACGCCGGAAGCCCGTATGAGACGTCCCTCGGAAGGCTCGGCTACGCCGACGCGGAGCGTCGGGGGCTGCTGGAGCACGAGGCATTCCAGCCGGTGGCCGATCCCGGCACACCGGGGGTGGAGTACGTCGCGGCGACGGGTCACACGATGCAGGGACGCTTCCGGGACTACTGGCACCGTTACGGGCTGGACTTCGGGGATGCCGGCATCAGCTACCGGGAGTCGCTGGCGCTGTTCGGCTATCCGATCAGCCAGGAGTTCGTCGATCCGGACACCGGTCTGGTGACGCAGTACTTCGAGCGAGCAGTGTTCGAGTATCACCCGGATCACAGGGAACCGTATGACGTGCTGCTCCGGCGCCTGGGCGCCGAAGCGATTCACGAGCGTGAGTGGTGAGCAACGATTCGGCGCACTCTATTCACGTCCGACATGGCGATAGACAGGCGGAAGTTATGTCGAAGAACAGCACAAGGCGAAAGGAAGAAAGCGGAACGCCGACCGGGCCAGTGGCTCCGAGTCTCGCACCGACGCTGGGAATCTGGGTCTTGATCGGTATCCTGCTGATCGGGATCCTGACCACCTACTCTCGTCTACCGCTTTCGGAACTCTATAACGTCAGTCGGATCGGACTGGAAGGAGGGCTGAGTCGAGCGCTGGTGTTCCTCAACTACCCGGTTGCGTTCCTCGCAATACCGTTGATCGTCCTCGCGGTCGCGCGGCTGCTCTGGAGCAACTCCGTTCGCACGAGCATGCATCGAGGAGTGGTTCTTTCCGTTGCCGCACTCGCACTGGGACTGAGCCTCGTGGCAGCGATACCCGGTGTTGTGGACCAGCACGATCTTGACGCCAGATGGGTCAATGCAGTTCCGGCCGTTGGCGTGCTGCTCGCGATCGGATTGACGATCGTGGCGATACGAGTGGCCGGCTCCGGACGGAGCACAGGCTGGTCGATGCTGGACAACGTGCGAGTGGGTGTGACCACCGTCGCGGCTGTCCTGTCTCTACCCTGGATCTTCGCGAATTTCGGCGTCTACATCGGCGATATACCAGGCCTCGGCGCAGTATTCATGTCGAGACAGATCCCGGAGTGGGAAACGACGGTCGCTGTTCATCTGGGCGATCATCACGGAATGAACGGCATCACGTTTCTGGTCGCCGGCCTGTGGCTGAGTCGGGAACTCACGCGGTTCGTATCTCTTGCCGCGCGGGTGGCTCTCGCATCCTATCTCTCGCTGATGATGGTCTACGGCACGTTCATCGCGGCACAGGATTTCTGGCTGGAACAGTTCGTCAAGCGTGGCTGGGTAACGATCGAGATTCCGCACGCTGTTGTACCGGCGTTGACGCCGGTCTGGGGAGTCATCGTGGTTACGACAGCCGTTCTGGCCGCATTGCTGGTTCGGGGAACATCTCCTTCGAGAAGCATCGAGCAGGATAAAGTGCGTGCTGAGGACGCACGAGAACCTGAAGAGATGGCGGAAGGACTTACTCGCAAGGAGCCGGGATAGCCTGATGCTTCTTGCGGAATCCTCCGTTTCTGTACCTGAGGGCTGGAATTGACAATGGACGGGCTGGCAACGAATTTCACCTTACTCCTGGCGGTCCTCGCTGGTTGCGCGGCCGGCTGGGCAGCGGGGAGAGAACGACTCAATCTCGCGCTAGGCGTCGGAATAGCGGCGCTCCTCGTCATCGTTGCGGTGTGGGTTGGCGTCTTCCTGTCGGTCTCAACGTCCATTCCGCCGATTGTGATCGTGGGTGTGCTTGTCGCGAGCGTGCTGAGTTTCATGTTTGGAATGAGGCTTGGCGAGCCCCGGTTCAGAAAAACGCATGTCAGGTATGCTGGCGGAGCCGTTGCACTCGCGGCATCGTACGTTGCGGGCACCTTCGCCATTTCGCCGTTCGCCGCCATCATGCTGCTCTTCCCTCTGGTTCTGGGCGGACTTGTACTGGTCGTCGGCGCATACGTCCGGGACAGTCCGCGCCTGGTCAGCCGTCCAGCAATCGGGTGGTGGATCTCCACACTGTTCGCAGCGGTGGCTGGATTCATCGCAGGCTGGTCCCTGGTCCTGAACACGGTGTTTTCGATCGGTGGCTTCGATGCGTACTCCGTCATAACGGGGGACTACGGGATCAGCGCTCAACTCCTGGACTACCTCATTCTCGTGCCGGCAGTGCTGCTCGCCGCGGCCGGAGCGGGGCTGATGGGCATTCACTGCGCCAGGAGAACCACGATACTCGCTCTGGTCGCGCTCGTTGCACTCACGCTCTCCTTCTTCTCTTTGGTTGCCGGCGGTTGGTACACGACAGCGAGCGAGGAGGTTGGACTCCCGGGCGCCGCGGTGATAACGATCGCAGGGCTTGCTGTGGCCGCGCGGATGCTTGCGTACTCCACGCGCGGAGGACGTGATGAGCCGTTGGAGTCGCAGTTCCCCGAAGTCACCCACTGGTCGGGACGAGGGCGTGACACTGTTGCTGGTTGACATTTGTGATCGGGCGACATCGGATGAAACGAGGAGAGGCACCGTTTCGGACGTTCGGATACTCCAGGTCGGCAATCAATTCCGCAACACGAGCAGGGCTGCTCGCGAGCTCAACCAGAGCATCCCCCGTGATCAAATCACCAAGAGGAAAGACGGTGCTCACGTGTGCTTTCCAGGTCGGTTCGCACACGCTCACGTGTGCTGGGACGCGAGCAGCGCGCTACTGATCGACAGATAAAGGAGG
>SKKR01000585.1 GCA_007123655.1 Thermomicrobiaceae bacterium | reverse complement strand
TGACGTAGCGCTGACCTTCCTCGACCTCGATCGCGGCATCGATACCGACAGGTTGTCCGGCTTTGTCGATGACCTGATCACCGATCCGGACCTGGCCGGCCATTATCAGGGCCCTGGCTTTACTACGGTTCGGAGCGAGCCCTCGTTCCACCAGCAACTCGTCCGCTCGTTTCTTCACTGCGATCCTCGCTGGACAGTTTCAAGAAATCCGGAATGCTGCACGTGGCAGAGCGCGACCGCGAGCGCGTCCGCGGCGTCATCGGGTTGCGGTGGCTCTGACAACCCGAGGATGACCTTGACCATCTGCTGGACCTGCTCCTTGTCCGCGTTGCCGAATCCGGCAACTGCCTGCTTGACCTCCGCGGGCGTGTACTCCACGACGGTCAGTCCAGCTTCCGCGGCGGTCAGCATGGCCACGCCCCTGGCCTGCCCGACACTGATCGCGTTCGTTACGTTTCGCGCAAAGAACAACCGCTCGATAACCATCACCGAAGGCCGGTAGTCCCTGATAATTGACAGGATCTCATCGTGGAGCTGGAGTAGCCTCGAGGGCATCTCGGCGCCGGATTTCGTCTCCACAATCCCGAACTCCAGGGACTCCGCCGGGTCCACTCCACGGATCACCCCGTAGCCAAGCCGGGCAGTTCCGGGGTCGATACCGAGCGTCACGGGCGTGGGGATCACCGTCTCCTCCAGCTGCGGCCAGTAAGATCCCGGCGGGCGAGACCCGCTTGAATTCGCCAAAACAGCGGGCTATAATTGCTGACGGGAGTAAGGGTCAGGTCATTAATGCTCGTTGACTCAGCGCACAAATTCAATAGTTGTCCGGTAACCTTCGGATTGTAACGGATCGTGCCCTGCGCAACCACGCGCGGGGCATTGTTGTGTATCGGCCATGTGACTCGGGCGGAGTTCATGCATAGACTGGGTGGGGGTACTATGGAAGCTAGCCTGATCGAACGAGGCAAGGATCGCGGATACCTTCTGTCTGAAGAAGTCATTGCTGCATTCCCTCACCCGGAGGATGATGTCGAGTCCCTGGATGAGTTTTACCATAGCCTCCTGGAGCACGGGATAGAGGTGCTGGACGACAAACCGGGCAACGGCAAAGTCGACCTCAGGTCTCGCATATCTGGCAACGGCCACCACCATCCGGTCCCCGAGCCTGAAGACATCAGCATTCCGGACAGCCGCCAGGTCGCAGAAGATGCGCTCGCCGCGGGCGTCAGCGACTCTGTCCGCCTCTACCTTCAGGAGATCGGCGTAACTGATCTGTTGACGATGGAGGAAGAAGTCTGGCTCGCCAAGCGGATGGAGCGCGGCCTGATTGCCGAGGAGCGGATCAAGAACGGTGATTATCTGTCCGACTCCGAGCGGTTCGAGCTCAACGCCGACAAAGACGACGGTGAGCAGGCGCGTTCCCACCTGATTCAGGCCAACCTCCGACTGGTTGTGAGCGTCGCCAAGAAATACGTCGGGCGCGGCCTGTCTTTCCTGGACCTGATTCAGGAAGGCAACATCGGCCTGATGAAAGCAACCGACAAATTCGACTATCGGCGCGGATTCAAGTTCTCCACCTACGCAACCTGGTGGATTCGTCAGGCGATTACCCGGGCAATCTCCGACCAGAGCCGGACAATCCGGTTGCCAGTTCACGTGGGAGAGACGATCAACCGGGTCAAGAAGACCGGACATCGCCTCCAGCAGATCTTCGAGCGCGAGCCAACCTCGGAAGAAGTCGCCCGAGCGATGGACGTCCCCGAGGAGAAGGTCCGTCAGGTGCTGGATGCATCTCGTCTCCCGGTATCGCTCGAGGCGCCGGTCGGCCAGGAGGGCGATGCGTTTCTCGGTGACTTCATCGAGGACGAGACGATGCCACCGCCGCTCGAGCTCGCGTCCCAGCAACTCCTGAAAACCCAGATTACCGATGCCCTGTGCCGGCTCACTGAGCGCGAGCGGCGCATCGTTATCCTCCGTTTCGGGCTCGACGACGGACAGTTCCGGACGCTCGAGGAAGTCGGTCGGGAGTTCGGTATTACGCGGGAGCGCATCCGTCAGATCGAGGCGAAGGCGTTGCGCAAGCTCCGCAATCCGCAGCACTCACAGACGCTTCGCGGCTATCTGGATTAGCCGCATCAGGCATTCAGAATCGTCCACGGGAGGTCATGCGGTCTCCCGTTTCATTTACTCCTCGAATCGGGAAAAACCGAGCGTGACGTTGTGGCCTCCGAAGCCCAGCGAATTACTCAGGGCGTGCGCAATCGTCGCCGCTCGCGGTCCATCTGTCACATAATCGAGATCGCAATCCGGGTCCGGTTTCTGATAGTGCCAGGTCGGGGGGATCGTCTGTTTCTGTATCGCCTGGACGGTGTACACAGCTTCGACCCCACCTCCCGCACCGAGCAGATGCCCCGTCAGCGCCTTTGTCGAGCTTACCGGCGGCACAGAATCCTCACCGAACACGTTCTTGAGCGACAGTGTCTCCAGCCGATCGTTCAACGGCGTGGAAGTACCGTGGGAATTGATGTAGTCGATCTCTTGCTTCTCCACACCCATTGACGTGACCGCCAGGCTTACCGCCCGGGACGCGCCACCCCCGTCGGCGGCAGGTTGCACGATATGCGCGGCGTCCCCCGTCGCACCATATCCGGAAACCTCTGCCAGAATCGCTGCTCCGCGCGACCGCGCGTGAGTGAGCGACTCGAGCACGAGCGTTGCCGCGCCCTCCGCGATCACGAATCCGTCCCGTTCGGCGTCGAACGGCCTGCTGGCGGTCGCGGGCGATTCGTTCCGGGTCGAAAGCGCCCCCAGTGCCGCGAATCCGGCGACTGAGCCGCGCGT
>SKKR01000535.1 GCA_007123655.1 Thermomicrobiaceae bacterium | reverse complement strand
GGTGATGCTGGGATTTCTCCACTTCGTTCCTCGGCATAGTGCCTACGCTCACGCCCCCTCTCCATCAAGCATCTCCTCCGGGATCTCTATCTCCTCGGCCTCATGATCCCCGCAGCCGTGGGTGTAATACAGGCGGCGATCGACGTCTCGGGATTCCCAGTCGGTGATGGTCTCCACGGTGATCTGTTCTTCGATCACCCACATGTTGATGTGCGTCAGTTCGATGCCCCGCTCGTCCAGGTACTGCCGGCAGATGTACTCGGCCAGGAAGTGGTTGACCGTCCCGCGCTCGCCGGCCCGGCGGGAGCTGTTCATGTAGAAGCGCTCCCGATAGTTGCCATACTGCTTCTGAAGCTCCCGGTAGGGCCGCTCGAAGGACAGCGGGCGGTCGTTGTAGACATCCAGTAGCTCGCCGTCCGCCGTCACCGCGGGAAAGACGTACCAGGTCGCCTGCGACCGTGGCATCGGCGCGAATACTGCCCAGTGGGCCTGGGCGATGCGGTAGCGCTGGGTGGCGTCGTAGATCCGGCTCTCGAGCGTCGTTGGCTCCCGCTCCACGATCTCGTACCGGTGCAGGTGATACGGCGACGGTACGACGTAGACCGCGATAATCGCGGCGATCATCAGCCCGTAGAATGCGCCGCTCATGACGATACGCGGCGGACGCCAGTCAATCTGCAGGGCGGGCAGGGTCGCCGCCAGTGCCTGGCCGGCCCGCTCCAGCCCAGCCGGCACCGCGTTCGCTACCCTGCCGGCTAAACCTGACACCTGACGCAGCCGGGCGAGTCCGTCCCAGAACGCCGGCGGCAGGAAGAGGAACACTCCGGCCATCGCCACCCAGCCGAAACCGCCGATCCGGACCGTGACCGCGAACGAGAAATGGACCATTGCGTAGAGTCCCGCCAGGACTGCCCGCGGCCAGCCGGGCAGGATCATCAGCAGTGGCGAGGCGAGCAGCATCCCGAACCAGGCGTAACCTCCCAACTGCAGCAGCGAGGGATACTCCCGCAGCACGTTGGCCAGAAAGTAGGTCATGTCGTCCAGCCCGAAGACCCTGGGCGTAGCGGTACCGTCCCGCCAGGCCTCGCTCTGGGTCTTGATGCTGCCGTTGACCACGTACATGTAGAGCATCTGGAAGAGGATTGCTGCCGTGGCCAGGCTGGTGATCGCCGGTCTCGGCGGACGTTCCCGCTGGATGGCATCGACGGACCAACGCTCGCCAAGCGGCAGGAACATGGCCCAGAAGAAGAGCAGCCGGAAGAGTGAATCCGCGTGACTGGTGATCAGCGGGTTGTGGTTGTCCAGCGAGATCACGAACAGAAAGGAGATGACCGTCGCGATGCGCGTCCTGTACCCCACGATCATCTGGATGGCGATCAGGCCGTGCAGCAGGAACATCGCCGCGATCACCGGCGTGCTGGTGGTGAAGAAAAACAGGGAAAAGGAGCCCTCAGGCCGGCTCGCCTGGGCCAGGGCCTGCGGGACGACCCCCTCTTCAGTGTAGAAGTAGGTAAATGTGCTGGACCGTGCCAGCAGGTCCCCGATGATGAGCAGCCCGAGCAGGACGCGGAACAGTGCCAGCGTCCGGGAGTCGATCGTGATCATGTACGCCATTCGGGCGAGCGCGGAACGCATCGAGCGCCTCGTGGTCCTGTCGTTCACCTGCTCCGGCCGGTCCGGCATCCCTGCCACGTTGTCTGGTGACTATACGCTGAATGAGTTCCTGGTGGTTCTCATCAACAGAGATCGTCCGTGGCCCGCTCTTGATGCGCGCGTTGCTCGTCGGTCCACCAGGTCTTGATGAAGTTGAGAACGGCCATCGCTTCCTCTTCGGAGAGTGTTCCCTGGAACGACGGCATGACGGCGTCCTCTTCCGGCACACCCTGCTGGATCAGCATGGTCTGTCGGACCTCGCGGTTCCCTTCCATGACCATCCGAAGGTTCTCGCAGTCTCCGTGGTGCCAGGTATGTCCCTGCTCGTTGTGCGGTGGGGGAACATCATCGATCGACCCGCCCGACTCGCCGCCGTGGCAGGCCTCGCAGTGCTCGCGATAGAGCTCCTGGCCCAGTTCGAGGTCCTCTGCCGGTTCGGTGTCAGGATCCCTTTCCAGCGGTCCACATGCGGCGAGCGCGGCGCCGCTGAGAAGGATGGCAACGATGCGAACAGAGATCGGCATTGGATCAGCCCGATCGCGAATGCGGGTAGATGGATTCGCTCCCAAGCTTACGATAGCATGGGGATACGGTGGGGTCGGCGAGAAAGATTCAGGGGACGTTAAAGGCTGTTCAGCGCCCGGTACTGCCAGATGGACATGATCGCGGTGGCGCCTTCACCTACCGCGGTCGCGACGCGCTTGCCGGATCCGTGACGCACGTCGCCGGCGGCGAACACCCCGGGGACGCTCGTTTCCAGCAGGAACGGTTCTCGGCGAACTGTCCAGGTCGGCGGCCTCCCGTTCGCGGAGACATCCGGTCCGGTCATGATGAACCCGCGGTCGTTCAGCGCCAGTTTGTCCTTGAGCCAGTCGGTCGGCGGCATTGCGCCGATGAAGATGAACAGCCCGTCCGACGGGACTACCTCGGTTTGTCCGGATTCCCGGTTCCGCAGGCAGAGTTGTTCCAGATGGTCGCTCCCGCTTGCTTCCTCGACCGTGGTGTTGTAGCGAATCTCGATGTTCGGCGTGCGGGAGATTCGGTCAACCAGGTAGTGAGACATCGAGGACGCCAGAGAAGGACCCCTGATAAGCATCGATACACTGCTGCACTTGCCGGCCAGATGAACCGCAGCCTGCCCGGCAGAGTTGCCGCCGCCGACGATATGGACATGCTGGTCCTTCGTCGCGTCGGC
>SKKR01000048.1 GCA_007123655.1 Thermomicrobiaceae bacterium | reverse complement strand
CAGGGTCTTGCCGGAGTCCAGGATGTTTCGGGCAAGTTGGAAGATGCAGTCGCCTCCTACCGGCGCGGCATCGAGATCGCCGAGCAGGCCGGCGACCAGCGCAGCCAGATGGCGCTGAACTACAATGTCGGCGCACTCCTCTACGATCAGCAGGATGATGAACCGGCCTACAAACACCTGAGCCGGGCAACCGAACTGGCGATGCGAATCGGCGACTATCAGACCGCAGATGCGGCTCGGGAACTGCTGAGCTGGATCACACCGGCGGATCAGGACGATGACGAAACGCAGGTCGATGAGGATCTGCTGATCGGCGAGATTGCCTTGCGGGAGGACTTCTCTCGGTATCGGTCCGACGATCAGCGCTAGCAATCCGACCGTACACGCGTACGAACGCTTATCCGCATCCTGTCCGGACTAGACGTACGTACAACCTTGTGCTAGACTCGAGTGTGTCAGGCAGTCACCGGCCTTGTCGCACTTGAGCCGGTAACGCCGTGGATGAACCAGCAACAGGTTATCGACCTGATGTCACACGGGGGAAGGGTTCATCTCGGGGCTGCCCGAGCGGGGCGTATCATCTACCGCCGCTGCACGAGGGGAGACCGATCAATGCCACAGACCCAGCAATCGCTGGCAATGCTTTCCGTCGAGAACGGAATGCGCGCCAGTGAGTCGCCGTACATCCGCATCGCCGGCTGTGAACAGATCGGTGCCCGGAGCGTCCACAGCTTCTTTGCCATTCTGGAACCGCTCTCGCCGCATCCCGAGATTGAAGACCTGGCACCGCTGATCTTGCAGCGACTCGAACAGGAGCTTGCCACCCGACAGCAAGTCACAGCGACAGCGGCTATCAGTGACTCCGTCGAGGCCGTCAACGCGGAACTCTATGCGTATAACGAACAGCGTGACGACGATGACCGGCTCTACTACGGTCTCACGCTTGGGCTGACCCGGAACGACGATCTCTACCTGGCCCAGGTGCTACCAAGCCAGATCCTCATCTCGCAGGATGGATATCTGCATGCCTTTCCAGAGTTGGCATCCTGGCACTGGAGCCGCAAGGATCAACCAGGCGCCGCACCGGAGCAACCGCTGGGGCTCCATCTGGAGATCGAGCCGGATCTCTATCACACCCGCATCGAACCCGGAGATCTGATCGTTCTCTGCTCCGGTACGCTGGCAAGTGTGATTCACCGGGAACCCCAGGATGTCTTCCTCAATGGGAATGCGGCGGCGGCAATTCAGCACCTTCAGGAACTCACCGACGCTTACAATGTTGACAACGCGTCCTCGGTGGCGATTGCAGTTCCGGAGCCATCCAGGTGGAATCGACGAAAGGCCGATTTGGCCTTTTTGCGCAGCGTGGCGCAGGCTGCGGCGGCATTTCTGCCGGACCAGGCAGATCGAAAATCTGGTCGAAACAGCGACTCCTATGCGCAAGGGGTTGACGAACAGGCACAAAGGCGTCAAACTGGTGAGCAACAGGCGAAATTCGTTGACGCAAACCAGTCTTCGCCTGATACCATTCATCCGGAAGATTGTGCCCCGGCCCGCGGGACCGGCGTCTCTGAACATGCTTCCGGTCGGAATGATGGCAGGTACGAATGCGCGTACTGGACTCCCCATCATGACGTTGCTAACGAGGAGTATGACGAGTACGCGGCCCCGCAAGAAGACGAGGTTCGGGAACGGGAAGGGAAACGAACCCTGACGGAGATAATAGTCGGCGCCGTCCTGGCGCTGATCGCGGGAATCATTGGGATCTGGCAACTGGCGGTGAACCGTGACCGCCATCTGGATGGGCCTCGGGAAGACGAGAGTACGTTCGGGCTCCCGCGGCTTCAACGCTACGACAATTCCATCCAGGGCCCCGACTTTACCGGGGTTCGTCGTCGCTTGCCACGCGCTCCGATCAACAAGTACGCCGGCGTCGTCAGTGTTGGGCTGATCTTCGCGCTGGCGGCCGGCCTCATCTACTCTGTTTCCACCAGTCGCGACCGTGAACGAAGCGAAGAGTTCGAGACGCTGATGAGCCAGGCTACAGCTGCTCGCGAGAACGCGATGCAAGCCTCGGACCCGACCGTCGCCCAGTCGTTTCTGCAGGCTTCCGAAGCCCGACTGGAAGAGGCGTCTGCGCTCGGAGTCGACGACGAGATGATTATGGCCGAGCGAGCCGCGGTCGCAGAGACGCGCGACTCTGCCTTCGGAATCGAGCGACTCGGAAATATCCAGGTACTGGGCGGAATTCCGTCCGCACCAAATGGGGTAAGCCCGGACCTGTTTTACGGCAACGGACAACTCTACGTCTTCACTGACGCGCTCTACGTGTTCGATCCGGAAGAAACCCGTCTGGTTCGACTGATCAGTTCCGGCGATGATGTCGGTGATCACGCGGTCGGAGAGCTCCAGGGAGCCGCCTGGGGCGAGGGCAGTCCGGTCGTCATGGACGGCAGAAACGCCTACATCTACGATCCCACCGAACTGAGCTGGAGTCGGTCCGAGTTGGGAACATTCGGCGAGGCGTACTCGGGAATTGCCGCGATCAGCGGGTATGTCGGAAACCTTTACCTGCTGGATCCGGACACCGGCCAGATACTGCGATATACCCAGGATCAGTATGAGGCTATGCCGGAAGACTGGACAGGTGGCAACGCTGCCGAGGAACTCTCAGCGGGTGTTGACATGTACATCGATGGCCGGATCTACGTCCTGACCGAACAAGGGCAGTTACTGGATCTCTATCGTGGGGTCCTGGATAACTCGATCTCCATTGCCGCCGCACCAGAGGTCGAAAGCGCCGTTTCGTTCTCCTACCAGACCGATGGCAGCCACATCTACGTCGCCGACGCGCAT
>SKKR01000460.1 GCA_007123655.1 Thermomicrobiaceae bacterium | reverse complement strand
GGCTGCGAACGATCGTTGCGTTCGACTACGGAGATGAACGCCAGAACGAGATTCGCGAACTGGGCCACCGCCTGGCGACCACCAAGCACCATTTCCTGCGGCACCAGTCCATACAGATGACCACGGTCGAGGGGATCACCGCACTCGGTTCCCTGGCCGTTCTGGCGCTGGGAGCCTGGTTCGTCTCAAATGGGGTGCTGGAACGAACGATGCTGCCACTGGCGACCCTTCTCGCCCTTTCCGCCTTTGGGCCGGTCGCGAGTATCGCGGTGGTCGTGAAAGAGCTATCGGAGACCGTTGCAGCCGCGCGGCGATACTTCGCCATCGAGGACGAACCGATCCCGGTGGACGATGGCCCGGGGGTTCTCGGCGAAGGAGAGGGACTACCGGAGCACACCATCGCCTTCGAAAACGTAACGTTCCGCTACGGACCGGACGAGCCGGCCGCGCTGCTGGACATTGATTTCCGGGTCGAGACCGGCCGCACAATCGCGCTCGTCGGCAGTTCGGGGGCAGGCAAGAGCACCATAGCTCATCTCCTGCTCCGTTTCTGGGATCCGGAGTCCGGCAGGATCACCATCGGGGAGCAAGACATCCGGGAATTCAGGCTGGACGAACTCCGGCGGCAGATCAGCCTGGTCGCCCAGGATACCTACCTGTTCCGCGGAACGTTATACGAGAACCTGCGCATCGGCAAGCCAGATGCCTCTGACGAAGAGGTCATGCGGGCTGCCGGGCGCGCGAATGTCCACGAGTTCGCGGCAACACTGCCGGACGGGTTCGAAACCCAGGTCGGCGAGAGGGGAATGCAACTCTCCGGCGGCCAGCGACAGCGCGTGGCCATCGCCCGGGCATTGCTCGAAGACGCGCCGATCCTGATTCTCGACGAGGCCACCTCGCATCTGGACGCGGTCAACGAACTGGAGGTCCGGCGCGCGCTCGAGGAACTGCGAGAAGGCAGGACGACCGTCGTGATCGCGCACCGACTCTCAACGATCAGGAGCGCGGACCGGATTCTGGTCCTGGACGAAGGCAGGATCGTGGAATCGGGCACACACCAGGAACTGCTGGCGCTGGACGGATACTACTCCCGCCTGATCTCCGCTCAGCTCAGGGGTTGGTCGATGAGTGGCGCGCCGGCATCCATTCCGGGTGAGGATGACTGAGGGCGCGTTTCAATCCGCGCCGACGAGCGTGACCGGCTTGAGCATCGGACGTCCAGGGGAACCGGAAGAGAACTCCGGATCGTAAAGATGACACGCCACCTGGTGACCGGACTCGGTCGAAAGCGTCTTGGGCTCGACGCGGTCACAGGGCTCAAAACGAAATGGGCAACGCGTGTGGAACCGGCATCCGGTGGGTGGATTGATGGGGCTTGGAACGTCACCCTGGAGAACGATGCGCTCTTTCCGCCTGGTCGGGTCAATGATCGGCACCGCGGAGATCAGAGACTGAGTATAGGGGTGCAGCGGTTCCTCATAGAACGCCAGGTTCTCGGCGAGTTCCACGATCTTGCCCAGGTACATCACCGCAATCCGGTCGCTCACGGACCGGACCACGCTCAGATCGTGCGCGATGAAGATGTAGCTGAGCCCCAGTTCCGCCTGCAGGTCCTGCATCAGATTGATGATCTGCGCCTGGATCGAAACGTCCAGGGCGCTGACTGGTTCGTCCGCAACGATGAAGTCTGGTTCGGGCGCAATCGCCCGGGCGATGCCGATTCGCTGGCGCTGACCACCGGAAAACTCGTGCGGGTAACGATTCGCGTGTGATGGATTCAGCCCGACCCGCTCCAGGATCGCCTTGACCTTCTCGCCGACATTACTCCGATTCGCGAGCCCGTGAATAAGCAGCGGCTGGCCCACGATTGCGCCGACCGTGCGACGCGGATTCAAGGACGAGAACGGGTCCTGAAATACGATCTGCATGCGTCGACGGAACGGGCGTAGCTGACGCTCCGAATACTCCGCGATGTCCTGGCCATCGTAGACAATGCTGCCGGACGTCGGATCGATCAGCCGGATGATCGTCCGGCCGGCGGTGCTTTTGCCGCATCCGGATTCACCTACCAGGCCGACGGTCTCCCCGCGCAGAACGTCGAGATCGATCCCGTCCACGGCCTGAACATCGCCCACCTTCCGCTGGAGCACTCCCCGTCTGATCGGGAAGTAGGTGCGCAGCCCCCGTACTTCCAGGAGTGGCCCCTTGTCCTTCTCCACGGTCGGTGTCAACTCTCGCTCGGAAATCACGCGCGCGTCGGTGCCCATGTTTCCATCTTCGTAAAGCCAGCAGCGCGTTGACTGACCATCACCGACGTCAAAGAGGGGCGGTTCTTCCTCGATACATTTATCCCATGCATACGGACAGCGAGGATGGAACTTGCAGCCGGTCGGGAGGCGGGCAAGGTTGGGTGGCTGTCCGACAATCGGATTCAAACGGGATCCGAGTGGATCTTCGAATCGCGGGAGACAGTCAAGCAGGCCCCAGGAATAGGGGTGCGTCGGCCGCTCGAAAAGACGCCGCACATCTGCCTGTTCCACGATCCGGCCGGCGTACATCACATTGACGCGGTCACACATCTCCGAGACGACGCCGAGATCATGGGTGATGAAGATCATCGAGGTGCCCAGATCACGCTGCAGTTCCCGCATCAGCTCCAGAATCTGCGCCTGGATGGACACATCCAGCGCGGTCGTCGGCTCATCCGCAATGAGCAGTTTCGGATTGCAGGAGAGCGCCATGGCGATCATCACACGCTGGCGCATGCCGCCCGAAAGCTGGTGCGGGTAAGCCTTCAACCGCTCTCCGGGAGAAGGCACCCCAACCAGCGCGAGCATCTCTTCGGCCCGCTCCCAT
>SKKR01000152.1 GCA_007123655.1 Thermomicrobiaceae bacterium | reverse complement strand
TAGGTCACCTGCCCAGCGATGATAACGAGCCCACATGAGGCTACTTTCGGCACGACCTCGAACGGCGCCAGTTTGATCAAGCCAGCGGTCATGGGCATCGAGCCATGCCCGTGCGGTATCGCCATCCCCGGCGTCCAGCGCAAGGTCAAAGGCGAGGCGCTGGAGATCCTGACCACGGGCGAAGTTCAGTGTTCCAGGCTTCGTCGATGAACCATCAACCATGAGAGTCGACACCTGCTTCCAGCCGGACTCGATGTCTCCTCGCTCGCGTGCCAGGCGTCCGAGTGCAACGACGGCATTCGAGCGAAAATCGAACAGGTGGGCGTCCAGGCTGTTCAGCGCGACGTCGCTTGCTTCGTCCCAGCGACCTTCCAGCAAGAGGAACTGTAGATAGAAGGCAGACTGATCTGGAGCACTTACTTCGATGCGCGAGCTCGAACTGAGAAGACCGTCATCTGCACCAGTTGATATGGCACGGAGTTCCCTGCGTGCCTCCAGTTTCGTCGTTTGATACGGGTAGATCACCTGAAGAAGCTCGTGAAACGGACAGGATCGCAGCATCGCGAAGTGGCCTACCTCGTACAGCGTTTCCCGAGCCTTTGAGAATGCATGGCGGGCCTCGTCAACTTTTCCCAGCATCGCGTAGATGTAGCCGAAGCCCAACTGCAGGTCAGCATAGGTTGCCCTGACGAGTTCGCTTTGAGTAGTCGAAGACTCGTAACGATCAGAGAATGCCGTTCCGAGCTCCATTGCCTCGCTGATGAATCCCGCCATCGCCAGATGCAGGACAAGTCCGCCGCGACGTGTATCAACCGGGTGTACCGGCTCTGCAACATCGATTCTGCTTCTCGCAGAGCTGTCCCGCAAAGAATCTGTGACCCAGTCTTCGTGCGCGACGTCCAGGGTGATGCCTCGAGCAAGGAGTCCATCGAGTTCGCGGTTCCCATGAATCGTTTCTCTGATGCCACGTTCGGTATCGCCTGCGTGATTTCGCATCATTCCGCGATCCGTAATGGCAAATGCCATAAGGACCTGGTCGTCACATTCGTGTGCAAATCGTTCGGCGCGCTCCAGGTAGCTACTTCCACGTACCGGGTCCGTAAACCGGTACAAGCGTCCGATTCGATAGCAAAGCCAACCACTAAGTGATGGGTTCTGATTGGTGTGCTCCAGTTGTCGAAGGGCGTTCTCAAAACGCTCCGCCGCAGTTCGCCATGCATATGAGCGTTGGGCCCCGTCACCGGCGTGAATCAGCCACTCCACCGCGCGGTCATCGCCGGCTTGCTGAAGGTGGTAGGAGACGGCATCCGGATGGGGTGCCGGCTGTTGCAAGAGCGCTTCGGCGACCGCCTTGTGCAGCATGCGGCGCCGCGGAAGAACGATGTCAGTGTAGAGCGCTTCGCGAATCAGGGCATGAGAGAAGCCCACCGAGTGATCGGGGGCAGTGTCGAGGAAGAGATTGGCCTCAACGGCCGCTTCCGTGGCAGCGATGATCGTCTCATCGCTCGCTTCACTCACCTGCTGCCAGAGGTCGATCGGTACCCGCTGACCGATCACGGATGCGGCTTCGAGTAGCCCTTCATACTTGCCCCGAAGGTGCCGTAGCCTCTGTTCAATCAACTGTCGGAGCAGCCGTGGGGTCGGTACGTCTTGCAGGCTCTCGAGAACCCACTTGGAACGCTCCTGCCGCAGGTAACCTCCCTCTTCAAGCGTTCGTAGTAGCTCTCTCGTAAAGAGTGGATTGCCGTCTCCCCGGGCCCGCAGGTACGAACCTAGTCGAGCGTAGTCTGGACCATCGAGGCGATAGCGATGGCGAAGCATGTTGTCGACGTCAGCCTCGGTGAGTGGTCGAAGGTCAATTCGGTCGCCGCCAGACTCGCGGATTAATGAAGGCAACAGTAGATACAGCTCGTGTCCTCGCGTGACCTCGTCGTCTCGGTAGGTCGTGACGATTAAGAGTCGCAGTCCGTCAAGTTGACGCACGACAACGCGCAGCAGATCAAGGCTGGCCCTGTCAGACCAATGCATGTCCTCGAAAATCAAAACGACCGGGCGCTGCGCCGACACTGACGCTAAGAAGGAGCAGGCGACTTTGAAGAGCGCTACCTGGTCGGCAACGTTCCCCATATCAGTGCCCTGTTTCAAAACGTCTGGCATTGCCGGTAAGTCATCGCCAGCGGCGTAGCGCTCGGTGATTTCAATCCATGGCCCGTAGGGAGGGGTCGCGGTCAGGTCATAGCAGTGGCCTGTGAGCACGAGTGCACCCGCATCGGCCGCTTCACCGATAAACGCGGTTACCAGCGCAGACTTGCCAATGCCAGCTTCACCGCCGATAAGTACCAGACCCCCGTGCCCTCGCAGCATTCGGTCGAACTGCTCTCGCAGCCGAACAAGCTCTCGGTCCCGGCCGAAGAGCAGGGCAGGTCCATCATCGCGCGAATGAGCGTACACCTGGGACTCCTCTGCCCGAACCCGTGAACGGTACTATCGACATGTCGGTCACCGAGGATTATGTTCATCGTAACAGGAATTCGTCGTAGTAGCCAGTGATCCGACCAGGGGTTGGGGTGCCGTACAATGGCACTGTGAATCAGCGACCGAGCCCAGAGTGAGAGAAGGTTCCCCAGCATGACAGATCAACAGACGCGGTCAAGCTATCTTCGTGACGATTCCCGTGCCGCGAGCCTGCATTCACAGGCGAGGCAGGTGCTGCCTGGCGGGAATACCCGCCAGAGCGTCTGGGTCAGTCCCCGGCCGGCATATGCGGTCGCCGGGAAGGGATGTCGTGTGACAGACGCGGACGGCGACGAGCGCATTGACTTCGTAAACAACTACACCTCACTCATCCATGGACACGG
>SKKR01000326.1 GCA_007123655.1 Thermomicrobiaceae bacterium | reverse complement strand
TTCAGCGTCGGGCTCTCCGGTACGGCCTCGATAACGAGGTCGACATTGCTGGCTGCTTCCAGTGACGTGTCTGTATCGATCACGTTGATCGCAACATCGGCCTCGTCGCGGGTAAGTCGCTCGCGTTCAACATCGCGGTTGAGCTGCCGCTGAATCCGGGCAACAGATGACTCGAGAATCGACCCATCTCGGTCGATCAGCGTAACGGGAACGCCAGCCATCGCAGTTACCTGGGCGATCCCGGTACCCATCGCCCCTGCTCCTACGACCGCGACCCTGGTGACTTCCATCAGGCTGTTCGTCCTTTCATCCGACGATCGACATCACATATGTTTCCCGGGACGCCCGCTAAATCACTGTCGTGCCACCATTCTACCGCCGATAACGCGTTCCTGTACTCACTGCGCTACTCGATCGGCTCGAGCACGTTGACCCCGTTGAAGCGCCCCATCGCCTCATCGAGTCCGTAGTCGAGCCAGAACAACAAGGCATCGACGGCGTGGTCAACAACTGTTGGCAGATCTCGTTCTTCCTCAGGATTGAACCGGCTGAGCACGTAGGAAACCGTGTCACCAACAGTGGGGCGGCCGATCCCGACGCGGAGACGCTGAATATCCTGACTTCCGCACTGCTCGATGATTGATGAGAGCCCGTTGTGGCCGGCCGGAGAGCCCCTTCTCCTGAGTCGGACTTCGCCGAACGGGAGATCAAGATCGTCGTAGATGACGATCAACTGGTCGAGCTCAAGCTTGAACCAGTTCAACGCTCGAGAGACGCTGACACCGCTGCGGTTCATAAACGTATGTGGCTTCAGAACCAGGACGCGACCCCGCTCCGACCGGCAATCCCGGGCGATCCCGGAGAAGATCGCCTGCGGCTCATCGCACCCGAGCCGTTCGGCGAAACGGTCCGCGACAATGAACCCGATGTTGTGTCTGGTACTTCGATAGCGCTCACCCGGGTTGCCCAGACCGGCCAGAATGTACATAGACGAATCGCTCATCGCTCAGCAAGTACCTTCCGATAGACTTCTAGCGTGCGTCGAGCAGTCGTCGTCCAGTCGAACACCGAGGCGAATTCAACACCTCGCCTTGCTCGTCGCGTTCGCATCTCCTCTTCCGAGATAATCCCACCGATCTTCGAAGCCCAGTCTGCCGGATCCTCAGATTCCTCAATGAACCCGCTATCACGAACAAGCTCGGGCAGCGCGCCGTTGTTTGACACCAAAGAGGGAAGCCCGCTGGACATCGCCTCCAGTACCGGCAGTCCGAATCCCTCGTCAAGGGACGGCATGACGTGCAGCGTGCTCACTCGATAGAGCGATGCGAGTTCCACTTCGCTGATATCCCGTATCCAGATCCCTCGGTCTTTTCGCTGGAGCACTCTAAGACGCTCGATCGTGTCATTCGACAACCACCCCGCCTGCCCGGCGTGAACCAGCAAAGGCGGGTGCATTTCCGGAAGCGCCAGCCGATCATAGTGTTCGAGGAAGGCGCGCACCAGCCGGTCCAGTCGTTTCCTTGGCTCGATGGTTCCAACCGACAGCACGATCGGCCGTCCACTGGCCAGAAGTGCCTGAAAGGCTGGATGAATCCGCGAGAGCCTGGATTTGTCCAACGGATCCGCTTCGGCGTGAAACAGCGTATGGTCAACCCCGTTCGGGATGACGTTAACGCGCCCTTCTTCAAGGTGGACGAACTCGAGCAGCCGCTGGCGTGTCCACTCTGATACCACGATTACCGCGTCCGCCCGGGGCAGTGTCTCCAGAATCTGACGATAGTAGCGGTAGGAATCACTGGTAACCAGGTCTGGCCGGCTGAGAAACGCGACGTCATGGACCGTAGCGACGGTCGCGGCGCCGGGCACGAATGGCTGAACATAATCCACCGCGTGAACCAGGTCCGGACGTCGAGCGGCAAGTTCAAAGCCCAGGGCCGGACGTTCAAACCGGTGATGCGGAGGTGTTATGACCCGAATCGATCGATCGGACAGCTCCGGGACTGGGCGTGTCAACGCAATCCTGATATCGAGCCCCGACGCCAATCCGGGCAGCGTCTCGATGAGCTGTCGCGAGTACGTCGCAATTCCACCGTGCCGGTACCCGATCAGGCGTCCGTCGATGATCACCGAGCCGCGCAATGCGACCTCCATGGTCCGGAGGGTTCAATCACTCACTGGCCCGCCGCGGGACCAACAACATGGAATGGTATACTACCGGGTCGGAGGCGATGAAATACCTGCTTGTTCTGGATACGAACGGAGTCCCCTGAATGCTCGGTATGGGACCGATGGAAATCGCGGTGATCGTCATCGTCGCGTTGATCATCTTCGGCCCTGGAAAATTGCCTGAAGTCGGCCAGACCATAGGACGCGCCGTCCGTGATTTTCGCTCGGCCACGAAGGATATTACGGGCGACTTTCAGCAGACAATGAACGAATTCCAGGCCACCGCGGACGACTTCCGGAATACCGCGCTCGAGTTGCAACACGAAACGCAGAGCACGCTCACCGGTGCCCAGCATGATATCGAGGCTGCCGCGAAGGACATCGAGAGCGCGACCGAAGAAACGGCATCGGAAGTATCCGACGGTCTACGGCTTGATCAGGCGGACAGCCCGGCTACGAGACCTTCAAAGCGATCAGCGTCACGAATGTCCGCGTCAAGTTCCGGGAACAAGGACGACGCGGGCGAAGAGCGACCGCGATCGAAGTCCTCGAACGCTTCCAGTAAGTCTCGGGACACTGCGAAGGCGAAATCCGGAACGTCTGACAAGAAGAAGGCGTCCAGCGGGACGAAGAAGGCATCATCGAAAAAATCGTCGTCCGACAAGTCCAGTGATACTGACAAGCCGAGCAAGG
>SKKR01000501.1 GCA_007123655.1 Thermomicrobiaceae bacterium | reverse complement strand
TATCCCGGCGTTGTGCTGCTCGCAGGTGGTCAATCCTTCTTCGGCGTCACCCTGGCGGCCGTTTTCGCCTCCGGATCGAAGTACAACCGCGGGCCCTTCATTGCGTTTGCGCCGAACAGGACAAACTCATACGTGTCTTCCCCGACTCCCTGCTGAGCGTGAATATCTTGCGGCGGGTGCGGGATGATCGCCGTATCTCCCGGCCCCATGATGAACTCCTCCACCAGTTCCACTTCGGCGTACCCTTCGCCGTCGCCGTCGTCCAGCCGTCGCCAGACCTGGTAGTTGTCCCGCCCGGCATAGACCGCGACAACCCCCCAGGTGAAATGGTTGTGGATCGGCGTGTTGGTGTCCGGCGGGAACTTCGCCCGGACCAATGTGAGGCCGGTCTCATCGGTGTACAGCTCCGGCACCTGCTGTCCGTGGTGGACATTGCCGACCGGGCCCACGCTCTCGGTCAGTTCCCGGTCCCGGGTCAGCGCCTTCATTCGCTCCGCGATGCGCTTCAGCCCGTCGTCCCCGACGCCGTGTTCGTCGAGAATCCCCTTCACATCGTCGATAAACGCCTGCACTGATGGATGAACGGACGTCGTGGACATTGGCGCCTCCTCTGACCTTCTCTCTCCAGAAGCCTTATGCCTCACTATACACAAGCGAACCAGCCACTTGATATCCCTCCGGGACACTGCTATCATGCGCATGTCGCGAACGGAACCGGCAACCCGCCGGTCACGCTCACAGGAGTCTGGAAACACCGATGCGAACCGGCACACCAAAGCGAGAGATTCTCGCGTTTGCGCGTCGCCAGCAGGGCGTACTGGCCCGGCTACAGGCGCAGTGTGCCCGCTTTTCGGTAAGCTAAAGGCTAACGAACCGGAACATCGAACGTCGCGGGCAGTCTGACAGCCTGCGGCGTTTTTCGTTTCTGGTAATCCACCCGAACAGAACTCCACCGCAGAACGCACGTCAGACTGGCTCGCCTCGCGACGGATGCGAGGAGGAACGACATGCTTATCGCACAGGTCGAAGGGGTAAGCATCAGCCATGGCGCCAGGAAGATCCTGGACGGCGTGGGCTGGAGCATCATGGACGGCGACAAGATCGGTCTGGTCGGGCCCAATGGGGCGGGGAAGTCAACCCTGCTCCGGATCCTCTCCGGTGAGTCCCGGCCGGACAAGGGTGAACGCACCGTCCGCCGCGGGGCAAAGGTCGTCTACCTGCCGCAGGAGTTCACTGAAGACGCCCCAGCCACGACCGTCCTCTCCGAGGTCATCGGTGGGCGAGGCGATCTGCTGGCGATCGAGCGGGAACTCGAGTCAATCGAGGCGAAGATCGCGGATCCGGCCAGCGCGGGTGACATGGACTTCTTCACCGGTTTGCTGGATCGCCAGGCGGAGTTGCTTGAGCAGTTCGAAGCATCCGGCGGGCCGCGGTTTCGCAGTGACGCGGAGACGATGCTGAACCGGCTCGGCATCCCGGAACAGCTGTTCGCTCGCCCGTTGCGAGTCCTCAGCGGGGGCCAGCGGAAACTCGTCGGGCTGGCTCGCTGCCTGCTGCGGGAGCCGGATCTTCTGCTCATGGACGAGCCAGACAACCATCTGGACGTCACCGGGAAAGAGCGGCTGGAGCGGCTGATACGCGAGTTCAGAGGCGCGGTGGTCATCGTCTCGCATGATCGTTACTTGCTGGACGAGACGATCAGCCAGATCGTGGAGCTGGATCAGGCCACCCTCACGGTCTACGAGGGCAACTACTCGGCGTACGTCAAGCAGCGGGAGCTGATGCTGTTGAAGCAGCAGCAGGATTTCGTTTCCCAGCAGAAGGAGATCAAGCAGCTCGAGGAGGCCATCGCCCGATTCAAGAAATGGGCCAGTCAGGTCGTCGACAAACGCCATATCCGCCAGGCCTGGAACAAGCAGCGGCAGATCGACCGCATGGACAAAGTCGAGCGGCCGGTGCTGGAACGCCGAAAGATCGGGCTCGCGTTTCAGGCACAGTTCCGCGGGGGCCAGAAGGTCGTGGAGTCGCGCGGGATCAGCAAGGCGTTCGGCGACGAGATCGTGCTGCTGGACGCGTCGTTCACCGTCTCCCGCGGAGAGCGGGTGGGGATCATCGGTCCGAACGGGACCGGCAAGTCCGTGCTGCTTGGCGCGCTGCTGGGCAACGTGCCACTCGACGACGGCACTGTCTGGGTCGGCCCCACCGTTCGTTTCGGACACTACGCGCAGGGCCACGAGACGCTGGACGAATCGCAGACACCGGTTGAGTTCGTCAGGAGGCGGCATCCGTTGCGGGACGATCAGGTCATCTCGCTGCTCGGTCGGTTTCTCTTCAACGCACGCCAGGCGACCGAGCCGATCCGCAAACTGAGTGGAGGCGAGAAGGCGCGGTTACAGATGGTGGAACTGATGCTGGGCGGGGCGAATTGCCTGCTGCTCGATGAGCCGACCAACCATCTGGACATCGAGTCGATCGAGGTTCTGGAAGGCGCTCTGGAGCAGTTCGACGGCACGGTGCTGGCCGTCTCCCACGACCGCTACTTTCTGGACCGGATCTGCACCCGGATCTTCGAGGTGCGGGATGGCGAAGTACGACAGTACCCGGGCGGGTACAGCGACTTTGCGAGCGCCCTGGAGGCCGCGGCCCGATCGGGGAAGTGAGCTGTGGCCTCGTCGTCGGGGCGAGGTCAGGATTGCCGCGTGAGAGGTGACTGTCCAGAAGCAAGATGTATGCGAATACGAGGAGTGCAAAGTGGTCAATGCAGAGAGGCAGGCATTGACTCGCTTTCAGCCCCGTGCTAGGTTCGATCGGATGTACACCGATGAGGGTTCGTCTCGCGCGCGTATGGGCAAGAGCGCCACACGTGTG
>SKKR01000063.1 GCA_007123655.1 Thermomicrobiaceae bacterium | reverse complement strand
GGTGGCATCCCGGCTGGGCGTTCGGGTGCCATCGCTCTATAACCACATAGGCGGGCTGGACGACCTTCGCCAGGCAGTTGCGGTGCACGCGGTCCGGCAGCTCGGGGATCGCCTTGGCCAGGCGGCGATCGGACGTTCCGGCGAGGACGCGCTGTACGCCATCGCCTGGGCATACCGTGACTTCGCCAACCAGCACAAAGGGATGCATCGGGCGACACAGCGGGCGCCGGAACCGGGGCAGGACGAACTCGAGGAAGCTGCCGGCGTTGTGCTGGGCATCCTTGTCCGGGTGCTGGAGCCGTTCGAGCTGAGTCACACGGAACAGATTCACGTGATCCGGGCCCTGCGAGCGCTGGTGCACGGGTTCGTAACCCTGGAGCAGGCGGGGGGCTTCGGTCTCCCGGTCGATCTCGACGAGAGCTTCCGCTATTTGACCGACATGTATGTCCAGCAGGTGGCGGGCGCATCGGCTACCGCCGCGACCGCCGGGAGTGGTCCATGACCGTTACAGCTCCGTGACACGCCTGGACAACGGCGCTTGCGTGTATTAGAATACTTATAGAGAGGAACGGAGAACACCGGAACCTCTCGAAGGAAAGTTCCGCAAAGCGGCACAATCAGGTGCCAGTTGTTACGAAGGGAGCAGGGTGATTAGCGAACCGACATCACAGAGTATCGAAACCCCAGCGTCGATGCTGGCGCACTAAGAGGCCGCGAGACTGGCGAACGCCAACGTCCCGGCACCACTCACCCGGTAGGTTAGGGTCTGGACCAGCAGAGACGCTGGTTGCTTTTTGTTTAAGGCCACTTGAACTCCACAGCCCCTCAACACACGACTACGGGTCGCGACCGGCAATCCACGACGGAGGATCACTCGCCGGAAACGACAGATCTGACGCAATCTCCACCTGATCCAGGATCAGAACATCTGGTACCGGCGCCTGAGCGGACTCCGCGTCGAGGTACTCGTTGAGTGTTAGCAGGCACTCGCCCTCGATCTGACATTCCGGGAACAGCCGACCGAATCCGTCCAGGAGTTCACTGGCGACAGGCACGGAACCGGAACGCGTCAGCAGGACCAACGAACGCCCATCTTCCTTAATCCAGAATCCATTGAGTTGCGCGCCCATGGAGGCGGCATACGCCCGCGCTCGATCCAGATAGGTGCGCACGATGGCCGGCGACGGTGCCGGGCCGTCCCCGCTGTGCAACGACAGGCGAAACAGGTTGTGCGGCACGAGACCCTCCAGTACTGACACGCTTTCGGAGTCACTCCGGCCGGGTCGACAATACTCAGGCTGATTCGTTGTACAGATCGTCAGTTCTGGCGGCCATAATGAAGTCGTTCTGGTGAAGGCCGCCAATCTTGTGGGTCCACCAGGTCACCGTCACCTTCCCCCACTCGGTCAGTAACGCCGGGTGATGCCCCTCTTGCTCGGCGATCTCGCCGACGCGGTTGGTAAACGCCAGGGCCTTCTTGAAGTTCCGGAACTTGAAGGAACGCTCAAGCTGGTTGACGCCGCCGACGTCCTTGATCTCCCAGTCCGGGATCTGCGGGTGATACTCCGCGATCTCTTCCTCGGTCACCGTTGGCGCACCGCGCTCGCAGGCGGTGCATTTCATCTGCTGAAGTTCGGCCATTTCGTCTCCTCGAGAACGGGTCACTCGGACGGAACGCACTATGCGGGTACAATGATAAATCGCGCAGGAATCACGCCACAATAACCGGGACACTGACTCTCATCCGGCGAACGCGGTAGTATTAGTGATGTGGGAGTGAGAAGGCGAGGAGAAGACAACGACGCGATGTCCTGATCGCGGCGTTGTTGCATCAGGAGAGCGTAGACGCATGTCAATCGAGCATCTTGAGCAGTGGTCGGACGCACAACTGACCGAGGTCGAATCCGAACCCTATTACCTTCCGATCGACGACGAGATCACAATCTTCGAAACTGCCCATCGCGAGCAACTCCCCGTGATGCTGAAGGGCCCAACCGGTGTCGGGAAGACGCGGTTCGTCCGCGCGATGGCGCACCGGCTAGGCCGTCCACTGATCACCGTTGCCTGCCACGACGATCTGACCGCTAGTGATCTGCTTGGCCGGTTCCTGATCAAGGACAACGAAACCGTCTGGATGGACGGCCCGCTGACCTACGCCGTGCGGACCGGGGCGATCTGCTATCTCGATGAGATCGTCGAGGCTCGGAAGGACACGACCGTCGTTATCCATCCGCTCACGGATGACCGGAGACGGCTGAGACTCGAGAAGACCGGAGAAGTACTCGCAGCACCACCGGAGTTTCAGCTCGTGATCTCCTATAACCCCGGGTACCAGAGCCTGATGAAGAATCTCAAGCCGAGTACCCGGCAGCGGTTCGTTGCGATCGACTTCGGCTTCCCGCCACCGGAAGAGGAACTCGAGATCATCGTCCACGAAAGCGGCGTCGATCGGGAGACGGCCGGATTGCTTGTCAGACTGGGAGACATGATCCGGAACTTGAGCGATTCCGGACTCGATGAACCGGCCAGTACCCGGCTGCTGGTGTACGCCGCGACGCTCATCCGTTCCGGCATCAAGCCCCGCCGGGCCTGCGAACTGGCGATCGCCGCGCCGATTACCGACGATTCGACCGTCCAGGAAGCCGTCTCGGACGTTGTCACGACGATCTTTTCGGAGTGAGTCATGGTACGAGACTGGTTTCGCAAACTCACCCCGTCAAGAAAGACGCCAGCGCAATCGGCGGAGACCAACCTGGCGCTGCTCAATTTCACCGACGTGGAGAGCACACTGACGCTTTATGTCAAGGCACTTTCCGACGACCGCCTGAAGCTGATGTCCAGCACCCTGGCTCGTCAGGGCTCCTATTCCGACGGCCGGACAATTTTCGTCCCGCCGGAAGTCGACCTGTTTGCTGATACCCGGCAGGCGCGACTGTTCTACCGTCTTACGTCCGCCTGGAAGGTCATGCAGGTCAGAAGCGGCTCGCTGGATATCGAGCGCGTACCGGACCCCGCAACCAGCCGGGAGGCGTTCGTGCTCTATGAGATCCTCTCCGGGGAATGGATCGACCGGACGATCGTCTCTCAATGGCCCGGGCTTGCGTCCAACCTTGCGACACTCCGCCAGGACGCGCTGGCTCGTCGGAGCACGAACGGGAACGGCGCCGGATTCGCGCATCTCGAGCCGTTGATCCAGAGCCTGTTGCGGCTGCCGATCGACCGTCGACCACGCACCGACGACATCTCCGCCGTGACTGAAGGTTTCAACGGACCTAACGGCGTCCTGCGGGACATGCTCCTGGCGACCGGGGACATGCTCCACGGGGACGAACCCGAGCAGAGCCTCCGGCTGGCACGGGAGTTCGCCCGCGAGAACGGACACACTGAGGATGCGGCGCTGCCCCAGGCCGTCCACTACCGGGGTCGGATTCGCCCTGATCTGCTCAAGCCCCCGCAAATCGAGATCGAGGACATCGGCGAACAGGAGTCCCGCGGCTCCGGCCACACTCGGCGTCGACCGCCTCGTAGCGAGCCGCTGCAGGTGGAATCCAACCAGCCGAACCCAATGAGAAACCGGCAGCGCCGAAGCCCGATCGGAGGCCGGCAATCGATGCAGATCAGCCTGGCGGACAGGGAGCCGACCCGGACATTCCATCAGGTGCCGCTAACCGAGGAAGAGAAGAAGGGCGCACATCTTTATCAGGAGTGGGATTATCTCAGGGACATGTACCTTCCGGAATGGTGCGCGGTGAGAACCCGGCGC
This sequence comes from Thermomicrobiaceae bacterium, assembly GCA_007123655.1. Classification (GTDB taxonomy): domain Bacteria; phylum Chloroflexota; class Chloroflexia; order Thermomicrobiales; family Thermomicrobiaceae; genus SLMJ01. The sequence goes on along the minus strand of SKKR01000063.1, from coordinate 7,090 downwards.
CCAAAATCGGGCAGCACCGAAAAGGTTGAACAGATCCTGCGGAGACACGCCGCGCTGATCCGTCACCTGAAACAGCAGTTCGAAGCGCTTCGACCGGAACGGCTGAGGCTCAATCGACAACTTGACGGCGATGAAATTGATCTCGGCGCGTACATCGATTCTCAGGCGGACCAGGTTGCGGGATTTTCTCCAACCGAGAAGCTCTACAGCAAAGTACTCGAGAAAGAACGGAACATTGCGCTGGCGTGCCTGATCGATCTGAGTGGCTCGACCGGCGCCTGGATCGATGACGACCCGCGAAACGATCAGGTCATCGAGGTCACCCGCCGGGGAATCGTCTTTCTCTGCGAGGCGTTGACCGTGCTGGACGACAAGCATGCCGTGTATGGTTTCAGCGGGAGCACCCGAAAGCAGGCAGAGTTCTCGACCGTGAAGGAGTTCGACGAGCCCTACGGCGAGACGGTCAAGGGACGGATCAACGGGTTGTCCCCACAGGCGTATACACGTATGGGGCCGGCGATTCGACACGCGGCACATAACCTGTCGCTACAGTCAGCCAGGGTGCGGATACTGATGCTGCTCTCGGACGGCCGCCCGAACGATTTCGACGGCTACGGTGGCCGCTACGGCGTGGAAGACACCCGCAGGGCGTTGATCGAAGCGCGGCAGGCGGGTATCAGCACGTTTGCACTGACAATCGATTCCGAAGCGCGGGACTACATGCCGTACATGTTCGGGCTGGGGCACTATCTGGTGATCGAAGACACGCCTGCCCTGGCCACGAAGCTGAGCGACGTCTACCGGCGCTTGACGGTGCAGTAGGCCGGGGCCATTTACCCTGGTCGGATTCCGGGAGCGGGAGCGACGAGAAGATCGGGGTAGGTCAAAGGTTCATCGTCTCCCGTTGTTGAACAAGGAGGAAATCGATGCCGGAAAAGGTACAGCTCTCCGAACAGGAATGGAAACAGCGGCTCAACCGGGACCAGTTCCGGATCCTGCGCGAGGGTGGCACCGAGCCGCCGTTCGCCAATATGTACGTCAACGAGAAGAGGGACGGCGTCTACCGCTGCGCCGGATGCGGGACCGCGCTGTTCTCGTCAGCCACCAAATACGATTCGAAATCCGGCTGGCCGAGCTTCTGGGAGCCGATCACCCCGGATGCGGTTCAGTTCCGGGAAGATCGTTCGTTCGGGATGGTCCGGGTCGAGGTGCTCTGCGGAACGTGTGACGGACATCTGGGGCACCTGTTCGACGACGGCCCGCAGCCAACCGGCCAGCGCTACTGCATGAACTCGCTCGCGATGGAGCTGGACGCAGAGGATTCATCAGAGTAATCCCTCACTTGCAATGATCAGTCCGGTGCTTCAGCGCCGGGATACCTGACAAGGGGAACGACATGACAAAACTCGCAACATTCGGCGCCGGCTGTTTCTGGGGGGTGGAGGCATCCTTTCGGAAGCTCGACGGCGTTCGGGATGTCGCCTCCGGTTACGCAGGCGGCCACACCGAGAACCCGAGCTACCCGGATGTCTGCTCCGGAATGACGGGTCACACTGAGGTTGTCCAAGTGGAGTATGATCCGGGGACGGTCTCGTATGAGCAACTCGTCGACCACTTCTGGAGCCTGCACGATCCGACTGGCAAGGAAAAGCCGCAGTACCGCTCCGTCATCTTTACGCACGACGATGAGCAACGCGCGATCGCCGAACGGGCCGTTCAGGATCGACAGTCACAGGAGTCGAAGCGAACTGTTCACACAGCGGTCGAACCGGCGCCTGTTTTCTACCGCGCCGAAGAGTATCACCAGCAGTATTTCGCGAAACACGGCGTCGCATAAGGAATCAGGATGCGGTGACTGACACCAACGAACCTGACGTACGAGCGACAATCAGCGATATCTCGGGCCGGCTCGGCAACTACGGCAAGCTTTCCGCGTCCCTCGTCCAGGAAGGATGGATGGGCGCCCCGAAACAATCGCCGCTGATGGACGTGCTCGGCGTCGGGGGATTCTACAAGGTCGCCCGCTGGGTTCCGCTGTTACGCCAGGTCAACAACGTGATGGTTACCATCGGAGCGATCCGGTTCGCGCTCAACGAGATGCAACCCGAGAAGGCGGAACGCCACCTGCAGAATGCGGGACTCACTCGCCAGCAGGTGGAAGCCGACTTCCACACGATCAGCACGATCACCCAGCGCTACACAACGGACGGCGCAAAGGTCGCCGGCGAGATGGCGAACGAAGGCATCAAACAGGCGGGGCGGGCCGCCGGACGGGGATTCAAGGCGTTCCAGCGGTGGCGCAAGACCTGGAACGACGAGGACACGAAACCCCGTTCATAATCGCTGATTCACAGCGTTGTCTGGGGACCGGAAAATCCGGTCCCGTTCGTTTGCGCGGGTTATGGTCGCGGACTGGCAGGGACCGGTATACCCGGTCCCTGAACTGGCGTGAACAACGAGGGCGGCTGTATCGCCGCCCCTGCCAGAAACCGCTGAGAGGTTGGTTTCTACGTCCGCTGGCCGCGCCGTACCAGGTGCCACATGCCGGGCATTTCTCCGACTGGCACTTCGATCAGCGTCGGCGCGTCGCTCTTCATCGCCTCTTCCATCGCATTCTTCAACCCGTCCGGTCCTTCCGCCTTGATGCCCTGGACGCCGAAGGCTTCCGCGGTTTTCGCGACTTCGGGATTGTAGAGATCCGACGCGATGGTGCGGCCGTTGAACGACTGCTGCTGGATCCGCTTGACGTTTCCGTAGGCGCCGTCGTTGAACACGATGGCGATCAGATTATTGTTGAACTTCGCCATCGTCGAGAGTTCCTGGACGTTGTAGTAGAAACCGCCGTCCCCGTTGATTGAGACGACCTTCTTGTCCGGGTTACCCACCTGGGCACCGAGCGCCGTCGCGAAGCCGTAGCCGAGCGTCCCCTGGTACCCGGAGCCGATGAAGGTTCGTGGATGGTATACCGGGAACCCGACGGCTGAGAAGTAGCCTACCTGTGTGCTCTCGTTGACGACAATCCCGTCTTCCGGTAGCACTTCACGGATCGCCTGGGCGTAGGACGCCTGTGGCTGGATCTCGAACAGCAGATCTTCCTGCTGCGCTTTCAGCGCTTCAAGTTCGTCCTTGCGGGACTCGCGGGATCGGTTGTGCTTTGCGGTCCGCTCGGCGAGCGCCGCCAGGCCGACTTTTGCGTCTGACACGACGCCGACGTCCGGTTTGTAGTTCCGGCCGATCTCCTCCTCATCGATGTCCATCTGGATGACCGTCTGGCCCTCGCCGGGGCCCCAGTCGGAGTTGGCGGGCTGAACAAACCGCGTACCAACCACCAGAACCGCGTCGGATTTCGGAGTCAGGTCGAATCCGCTCAGCATGCTGTGGCCGAGATGGTGACGCGCGGAGATGGAGCCTTTTCCGTTCGCGGACATGATGACGGGCGCTTCCAGCATCTCGGCGAGGTCTTTGAGTTCATCCCATGCTTCCGCGCGCAGAATGCCGCCACCGACGTAGATGATCGGACGCTCCGCCTTCCCGAGCGCTTCGGCCGCTTTCTCGATCTTGTCCGGGTCAGGCTTGACGCGTTCGATCTCCGGCATGCTGAAGAGGTCCATTTCGGCCTCCGCCTGCAGCACGTCCGGCGGGACTTCGATGTGGACCGGTCGAACATGGCCGCTGAGCATCTGTTTGAACGCTTCGTGCACCATCCCGGGCACTTCGTCCGGCTTCATCGCCCGGCTGGCCCACTTGGTGACTGACTTCATCATCTCAAGCTGATACGGGATTTCGTGCAGTTCACCGCGACCCTTGCCAATGAGGTTGGAGCGGATCTGCCCGGAGATACTGAGTACCGGAGACGAGCAGGAGTACGCGGTCGAAAGGCCGGCCATCCCGTTGAGCAATCCCGGGCCGGGCACCATGACCGCCACACCCGGTTTGCCGGTGGTGCGGGCGTACCCGTCCGCCATATAGGTGGTCGCCTGCTCATGGCGGGTATGGTAGATCTTGATCTCGCCCTTTTGCTGCAGATCATAGAGGCCATCGAAAAACCAGTCGAGCTGAACACCGGGAAGCCCGAAGATCGTATCGACTCCATGTGTCTTCAGGGACCGGGCGAGCGCCTGTCCTCCGGTTAATTTCGCCACAGATTTTGCTCCTCTCGCAGTCCGGTCTCATCCCGACTGCTTGCAGACTGAACGTTCGGCCAATTCACGAGCATCCCCGGCAGTCGCCGACACAGGATCTCACGGCTGGACCATTGATCCCGGGATTCGACGTTGAATTACCCTGTCCTGGATTCTGGTCATTCGTTTCGGGTGCAGCGATTCGTCGTGTGGTCCGCTGTCCGACAGATTGTAATCCGGCGTCGCCGATTTGTGAACGGTAGCACATCGGGAAACCTGGATCAGCTACCCTGCCGCCCCGGATCCCACGCGCTCGTAGAAACCGGCGAGCGTCTGGTTGAACTGCTCCGGATTATCGACCGGAGCGCCATGCCCGGCGTCAGGTATCGTGCCGAGTTCCGCGTGAGGAACGCACTCGGCCACGGCGAGCGTCAAAGCACGGTAGAAGCCCCTGGTCTGCTCGCCGTGCAGGATGAGCGTGGGGGGCTGGAGGCCGGCCAGCGGTCCGGGCCCCGGATCGAACGCGACGACCGCGTCCAGCCAGGCCGGCGCGGCGTGAATGTTCCGTCGCCACTCCTCCAGTCGTCGCCGGCCGAGTTTCTTCTTCCAGTCATCACCCAGCCGGGGATGGACGAACTCGCCGAGCGCCCCGTCCACATCTCCCTGCTCGAGGAGTTCACGGGTGCGCGTCGCCTCGGCGATCAGTCGATCCGAGGCGTCCGGCACCAGCGAGGGAATCGACGGCTCCATCAACACCAGGCCCACGCATCGCTCCGGGCGCATGAGTCCCAGCGCAACGGCGACGGTCGCCCCGAGCGAGTTGCCTGTTACCAGCGCCCGCTCGATGTTCTCGCTGTCGAGCACGGCGACCATATCAAGCGCGGCCTGTTCAATGTCGGGCGTCTTGGCCACCGGAGAGCTTTCTCCGTGCCCGCGAAAGCTGGGCACAATCCAGCGATACTCCGGCATGCGCAGCATCTGATGGACCCAGTTAGATGTCCCGACCAGCACGCCGTGCAGCGCCAGCACCGGGGGTTCATCCCCGTTTTCGGCGCGAAACTCGTATGCGATCCGCGCCCCGTCCGCGGTCTCGGCGAACCGGAGTTCGTTGATCGTCAACCGGTCTGTCCCTTCAGGTGGATCACTCCTCGGACCCGCGGGCGTAACGCATCATCCGGATATTGTCCCACCCGAAGCCGGTCTCCTCAAGCGTCTTCCGGCCCATGGTGACGGTCTGAGTGGCGATCGGGCGCCCGCCCATCCGACTATAGAAATCACAGGCGGGATTCTCTGTGAGCGCCCAGATAATCATTGACTCATGTCCCTGCTCGAGTAACGCGTTAACGCCGACGATCATCAGCCTTCGCCCCAGTCCGAGCCCCTGCCAGGCTTCCAGCAGGTAGATCGCGTAGATCTCGCCGGTGTACCCGGGATAATCGCCGCTTCGTTCTGGTCCGGATGCAACGAACCCGATGATCTCGCCAACGGGTGTTTCGGCGACGGATACGCGCTGGCTGCTGGTGGTATCGGAGATCCCGCGTCGCCAGGCGCCCGCGCGGGTGTCATAGTCGATGCTATCCAGGACCGAGTCCGGAACGATCCCGCGATACGTGGTTCGCCATGAATCAACGTGAACCCGGGCAATGCCAGGAGCGTCGTCAAGGGAGGCGGGGCGGATTGTGATAGTGATGTCAGCACTCATGGGGTTCCAGTTCTGGATTCTCAAGAACCTCGCAGAAACAGTCAGACCATAAGAACCATCGGGTCGTGGCGGGCGTCCCGAGTTTGTCTTGTTTCGATCTCGCAGGTAGTGGCGGGCGTACCTGCCCGCCACTTCTTGCTCGAAAGCGACGCATGCACCAAGCTACAGGAAAGAAATTTATTGTATGCGTAGAACTTATCGCAAACATTGGCGCATACAGAGCTGCGCCACTAACCGAGAGATTCTTCGGATTCAGCATGCTCTGGCCGCTCATTCACCTCTGCTTCCACTTCTTCGTCAGCCTGAGGCTCCTCATCGAGCAACCGGCGAATATCCGGCCAGCCGTAGGCCGTCTCCTCGACCTGCACATCACCCAGTGAGCGAGTCCTCGTCGTCACCACCTGCCCGCCGAGGCGTTCGAAAAACCCGTTTCCGGGACTCTGGCTGAATGTCCAGAGCAACAGACCCTGCTGGGCGTTCTCGCTCATAACCTGGGCAACGTAGCGCATCAGATCAGTACCGATGCCGGTGCACTGGTGCGGTTCATCGACGTAGATCGCGTAGATCTCTCCGTCGTAGTCCGGGATGTCAGACCTCTCCGGTCCTGCAGCCGCAAAGCCGACAATTCCGTCCGATGGATGCTCCGCCACCAGCACGTATGGCCCGGAATCGCCACCGGCGATCAGGTGCATCCAGGTTTGCTCACGGTCTCTTCGCTTGATGCTCTTGAGCAGGTCCTCCGGCAGGAAGTCCCTGTACGTCCGTCGCCAGCCTCGGACGTGGATCCGGGCAATCGTGCGGGAGTCGGACGGCGTTGCCGGGCGAATCGTCGTCTTATTGAGTTGTTCCCAGTCGTCGAAGAACATCGCTCCGCCGTTTCTGATGCTGGACCCTGGACCAGCTTCTGATGAGGCAGTTGCCAGTATTGAGCCTAACGCATAGATGGCGGGTACGAACAGCCCGTCAGTCGACTGGACTTCCCTGATGCCGCGTGACTTCTTCGAAGCTGAAACGACAACGGCGCAGGCAAACGCGGACGAATCCGGAAGTCACTCGACCTCGAGAGAGCAGAACGCGGCGAGGAGACCCGCCGCGTTTCCATTCGGATTCTCAGCAATTTGAGGTTATCCCTCGATCAGCAGGTTCTCCGGGTCTTCCAGGAGATCCTTGATCCGGACCAGGAACTGGACCGCCTCGCGTCCGTCGACGATCCGGTGGTCGTAGGAAAGCGCCAGGTACATCATCGGGCGGATCACGATCTCGCCGT
>SKKR01000019.1 GCA_007123655.1 Thermomicrobiaceae bacterium | reverse complement strand
CGAACACGGTCGACCGAGGGAAACTCTTGAAGCCGTGCAGTTCCAGTCGCTTGATCCGTACGCTCATGACCCCTCACACCCAAACGGGCGCACGTTGTGATGCGCTGGGATATGTTAACACCTGACAGGCGGTCACACCACTCGCCTGCGTAAACATCCTGCGAGACGGACGGTTTCCGACGGCGACTGATTGCGCGGATCTCGCGCGAGCACCGGTCTCGATCACTCGAGTCTTGACGCGGAAATCCGATCGATGGCGCCGCATTCGTTCTGCCATGATCCCACCTCGCTCCAGTTGGCGAACCAGGCCACAATGGCATCGATCTCGCCGCGAGGCACTTCGTCCAACCGGGTGACCGATCCGTACCGGGGATCGTCGATCATCACGGCGAGAACCTTATCGTCCCCATCCGGACGCTGGAGCAGCCCGACTGGACGAACGCGAACCGAGTCGCCCGTTTCCAGCGGGGTTTCCGCCAGGACCAGTACGTCCAGTTCACCGTTATCCGCGCTGTTCCAGGTTCCGGGAATGTACCCGTAACTGGCCGGCCACGGCTCCGCGGAGTGCGGATGCGCTCGCGCCACCCACTGCTCCGACACCGGATCCCAGTGATGCCGGATCGTGCTTCCTCGGGGATCCTCGATAACCGCGACGATATCCACCGCTACTCCTTAAGTGGCTCGACCGGCCGGTTCGGATCAGCGCCCCATTCAGCCCAGGAACCATCGTAGAGGCGAACGCGCTCGAGACCCAGAAGTTTGAAACCGACATAGGACTGGCTGGCGGCAACGCCGTGCAGGCCATAGACGATCACGGTGTGGCCGTCACCCGGCCGGATGTCGTCAGGCAGGAGGCCTGAGAGCTGTTCCGGAGAGTCAAAGTACGGGACATCACCGTCCTGGACCAGCGTGTCCCGAGGTACATGGACGGAACCCGGGATCCGACCAACCCGCAACCGGCCGAACCAGGTCTCCTCGCGTTCCCGGTCGGTCCGACCGTCCACAATGATCGTGTCCGGATCATCCAGTGCGGCCTGGACATCGTCCGCTCCGATCAGGACATCGTAGTCGGGGTCGTGAACGATATCGCCACGCTGAACGTCCGGAGAATCGGTCGTAAGCGCATGTCCGGCGGCTACCCATGCCTGCCGTCCACCATCGAGCAGTGCCACATCGTCAAACCCGACGAAGTGGAGCAACCAGACGAGACGAGCCGCATAGCGGCCACCCTCATCATCGTATGCTACGACGAAGGTGCCATCAGAGATGCCCGCATCGTGGAACAGCTCAGCGCGGGTATCCGGGTCGGCCATCATCCCGTAGACCTCGTTGTGTATCTCCATGGTGTCCTGCCACCAGAGATGAGTTGCGTTCGGAAGATGACCGGAGCGGTAGGTTCGAATTTCGCTGAGGTCAATCAGGCGCAAGTCCGGGTCGTCGATTCGTTCGGCAAGCTCGTCGACGGTGATCAACAACCCGCTTCCCGGATAATCCGATACCTCCCGTACGTTCGTTGCAGCGGCATCCGGGTTGCTGGCATCGTTGCAAGCGACGAGACCTGAACCTGCAAGCGCGACCAGGCAGAGGAACAGAATCAGCGTCCCGGACGTTGAACTCAATGTGGGCTTTGGCATGGTTTCGCCTGCTCCGACAACGCTTCAGGAATCTTTCAGGTTCGATTAACGCCACGTTCAGACTCAAGATGCAAGCTATTAACTACGCTGAGTTGATACCTCAGCGCTGGAGGGTAAACACCAGGTATGCAACGCCGTTTCAGTTTCGCTTTCGTTGTCGTTACTGCGATCATCGCGCTCACGTTCGGCACTCTGGCAGGCGGGATCGCAGGCGGATTTGCAGGAGTGGTGTTTAGCCCCGATTCGCAGCCGGTGGAGTCTGTGGCTGAGCCCATCGACAGCCCCAGCCTTGATCCCGAGCCCAGCACGGCTCCACCGACAGCGGACGACGATGACATCAGCGCTCGCGAACGGGGCGAGCCGGTGTCGCTGGAAGAGCGCCAGTCGCTCATCGCCGACATCGTCGAGGAAGTGAGCCCGGCCGTGGTAACGGTTGTCAATGAACAGCAGATATCCGGCGGGATCCTGGACGACGATGTTGATGACGACATCCGGGACCCGGAAGAAGCTGGGGTTGGAAGTGGATTCGTCTTCGATGCGGACGGCTACATCATCACCAACTACCACGTCGTCGAAGGTAGTGATCAGATCAAAGTCGTCTTCTCGAACGACGAAGAAGCCGATGCCACGTTGATCGGCGGCGATGAGTTCGCCGACATTGCGGTACTTTCGGTGGACGCCGACGTCCCGGCGGCGATCGCAATCGGCGATTCGGATGCGATGCGGCCGGGAGAACAGGTGATCGCGATTGGCAGCGCGCTGGGTGATTTCACGAACACGGTGACCGAAGGAATCGTCAGCGCCAAGGGCCGGAATCTGGAGATTCAAGCGGGATTCACGATGGAAGACATGCTTCAGCACAGCGCTTCGATCAACCCCGGGAACTCCGGCGGACCGCTGCTGAATCTCAACGGCGAAGTGATCGGCGTCAACACCGCGGTCGTCCGGCGAGCCGGTTTCGGCGTAACGGTTGAAGGTATGGGCTTCGCAATTCCCAGCAATACGGCCGTAGCGATCTCCGAACAAATCATCGATGAGGGCGGAATCGAACGGCCGTTCGTGGGGATCATTTATCAACCATTGATGGCGCAAGATCTCCTGGACGAAGACTGGCCGGTCAGTGACGGCGTCATCGTCCGTGAGGTGGATCCGGGCACGCCCGCCGACGATGCCGGCATCGAAGAAGGCGACATCATCATCGGCATTGGCGGCGTCACGATCGACCGTGAGAACCCGCT
>SKKR01000129.1 GCA_007123655.1 Thermomicrobiaceae bacterium | reverse complement strand
CTGTGTGGCCCAGTCACGCATCTGGTGGTCGAACCGGGTTCCGGCTTCGATGGCTGCGGGCAGTTCCTGTTCGAAGAAGATCTGCTCGACCGCAGTTTTGCCGGTTCGGTGGAAGCCGATCCGCTCTGCCAGAAGTGCCATCGCGGCCAGCGCGCCGGTATAGCTGATCGTGTAGGTGGCCGATTGCTCCAGCGGAACCGTCTGTATGACATGCTGGGCATTGTCCGGCTTGCCTTCCAGCCCGATTCCGGTTATCAGGACCGTCTTCGCGCCAGCCGCTTCTGCCTTCTCGAGCGCTCGCACACTGTAGGCTTTGGTCCCCTTGTGACTGATGATGATCACACAGTCCCGGCTCGTGAGCACGGGTCCGTATAGCGCGAAATCGAACGAGTGCACCGGGTACGACTGGACGCCGCCGCCAAACTCCCGCATGAAGTGCTCGACCACCATCGCGGCGTGGTACGAAGTACCGATCCCGACCAGAAAGATCCGCTCCGAGTGCGCTATCGCACTGGCCACACCGTCGATATGTGTGCGATTCCTGGTCACAACGTCCGCGACGGCGTTCGGCTGGTCCATGATGTGGCGATACATGTTGAACGGATGCTCACGAGGCTTTCCTTCAACCACCTTCTCGTCCCTTCCAATTAGTCGCTGCTGGCAATCCCTAACGGGATCCGGCTAGTCTATCCTTATCGATCCGGGTGCGGCTTGAAACATCTAATCCGCGAACCAGAAAAACGGGTTTGGCGCCGCACGCGATACTGACTCATAATAGGTGACTGATCGCCCGGCGTCCGCGAGGTTCGTGAACCCGGCGCACTGAGATGCTAATGTTGCGGACGGTTCCATCAGGTTGTCGGCTCGTGCATACCCGTCCTGAAATTCAACTGGTTGAGGAGTGACAATTGAGCGCCGAGCAGGACCGGCGAAAGCAGTTCGCCGCGGATCTGGCCGCGGATCGAATCGAACCAGGCATGATCGTTGGGCTGGGAACCGGCTCGACCGCCGATCTGGTCACCCGCCGGCTTGCCGAACGTGTCGCGGAAGGGTTTCCCGTTACCGGCGTGCCGACCTCCTCGAAGACGGCCGCACTTGCGGGATCACTCGGGATTCCCCTGATGGATCTTCAGCACGTCGATCACATCGACCTCACGATCGACGGCGCGGACGAGATTCAGCCAGGCACCCTCTTCGCGCTCAAGGGCGCCGGTGGCGCCCTGCTTCGGGAGAAGCTCGTTGCCCACGACTCAACCACGGTCTTGCTAGTCATCGACGACACCAAGATCGTCGACCAAATCGGCAGCCGGTTTTCGGTCCCGGTGGAGGTCGTCCAGTTCGGCTGGCGAATCCCCGCCAGGGAGCTGCAAAGGCTGGGGGCTACGATTGAGCTGCGAACCGGTGCGGATACCCAAGCTCCGTTCGTCACGGACAACGATAACTACGTGCTCGACGCCTGTTTCGGCCCAATCGAAGACCCGATGGCCCTGTCTCATCTCATCAAAGAAATCACCGGGGTCATCGAGCATGGCCTATTCGTTGGCGTGGTCGACGAGGTCATCGTTGGCGATCACGGCGGTGCCCGGATCCTGCCGCTCGATTCAACGTGATTCCACCAGCAACGCAGGCGCACACCCGGAAAAAAGCATCGCACCGTTTGATTGACACCGGAGCCCCGGTATTCTATGATCAGAAGCATGAATGAATGTTCATTCACGTGGCTGGCTATTTGCTTTCGGAGGGGGCCGTGACAAGAGTCACTCATCAATACGTCGCAGCCCGTCGGGAAGCGATCCTCGATGCCGCCGCCCGGCTGTTTGCCCGCAAGGGCATCACCAGCGCTACTATGGCCGACATCGCCGCCGAGGCCGATCTCAGTGCTGGCGCGATCTACCGTTACTTCGCATCAAAGAACGAGCTGTTGCGGGCGGTGTTCGATGAGGCCGTCACTCGAAACCAGCAGCTTTTTCGTGAAGAAGCGCTTGCGGCGCCTTCTCCCTTAGAGGCTCTCAAACGGGTGGGCCGGCGCGTCTGGGTCGAGCTCGACGACCGCGACGCACTCATCTGCGATATCCAGATGGCGCTTACCGCGGCCCGCGAACCATACGATTTCGGGATCGAGCTTTCACGCAATCGCGAGTCCATACGTCAATTACTTGAGGAGCTGATCCGCGCTGCGCAGGACGCCGGAGAGATCGACCGGTCAATCGACGCATCGGCCCTGGCGTTCCTACTCCAGGCAACGACCAGCGGTGTGCAGATGCTCAAGCTCGACCCGGGTTAAGACGCCGACATCGACGCCGCATTCGATCTTCTCGCACGGATGGTACAGGGGTTTGGCCAGGAAACTACCTGATCGCACGAAAGGTGATTGCTGATCATGAAACCCGAAGCACGTGGGTTTACCGGAAGGTTGTCAGCCTTCTGTAGCCGGCGACCCTGGATCACAGTATCCATCTGGATCTTCATCATCGCCGCGGCGGTGTTTATCGCCGCCGTGTATCCAGCCGATCTCAGTACCGACTTCAACTTCACCAACGACCCCGAAGCCGTCCGGGGTGATCGCCTTTTGAGCGAGCGAATGACGTCCGACGAACCAGCCCCAAACGAATACGTCGTTGTTTCGTCGGCCGAATACTCGGTCGAATCACCTGAGTTCCAGGCCTTCGTCGGTGAGTTGCAGCAGCGGCTCATGGGGCTGGATGATCACGTGGTGATGGTCTCGAGCGTCTATCAGGTCGAGAATCCCATGCTCGTCTCCGACGACGAACAGGCAACGATCCTGCCCGTCTTCCTGCAGGATCGCCACGCCGATATTCATCCGTACATGGACCTTATCGACGACGCGGACGGACAACAGGGGTTCGAGGTCGTCACCGG
>SKKR01000034.1 GCA_007123655.1 Thermomicrobiaceae bacterium | reverse complement strand
TGGACAGTTTCTCGGAACAACGGCAGCTCGCCCGGGACCTCCCCCTTGCGTTTACGGCGCTCGGCGCCGACGATACCGTGCGATACCTCGCGCTGTTTCAGAATCCCGCCGAAGTCCGGCCGACCGGAGGGTTCGTAGGAACCATCGCATTCGTCGAGATCGAACGTGGACAGATCAGCTCGTACGAGTTCCACGACGTCTACGAGATCAGCAGTCGTTATCAGGAACGTGTCGATGACGGGATCGACCCTCCGTGGGCTCTTGCCGAGTTCGTTCGACCGGATTACGTGCAGTATCAGGACGCAAACTGGTGGCCACATTTCCCGACCACTGCCCGGAATTACATTGACATAACCACCGTCGCGGGTTGGGGGCCAATCGACTCGGTCGTCGCGGTGCAGCCTGACGCGGTGTCGGACCTGATAACGATTACTGGTCCGATCACGGTGGATGTCGATGGAGACGACCGGGTCATTACTCCGGAAAACCTTCAGGACGAGGCCGAGCGCCAGCGACGAATCGAGCGTCAGGGTGTGGAGCGCGAGGCAGGGCATAAAGAAGTAGTGTCCCTGATTGGCGAGGTACTCCTGAACCATCTATCTGAAGGTGATCGAGACGATCTGATAGATGCGGCGTTTCTGGTGTTCGACGCTCTTGACCGGCGCGACATGCAGGCCTACCACGTTGATAACGCGGTTCAGGCGTTTCTGGAAGAACGCAACTGGGCGGGCCAAGTGCACCCGGATCCGGGTACCCCAACGATCGCAACAGCGTTCGCAAACGTCACCGGACTGAAAACCAGTCTGGTGATGCAGCCGGGAATGGAGCTGGAGCTTCTGGAGTCAGGCACCGAAGGTGTAATGGAAGCGACGCTCACCATAACGATGGATCACGTTGGTGAGCAGGAGGCCGATCCGTTCTACGAAGGATTCCAGCGGTGGTGGATCGATCTGATGCTGCCGGAGAAGGCGATCCTGATCGATAGCACTCCTCGGCCGGCCGACGACCCGGACGCCAGCAACGGCGGATCTTACGTCGTTGATCTGGACGTCGGCGAACGAAAGGAGCTCCGGGTCAGGTTCAGCATGCCCGCAACCGAGCGGCTGCTCCTCCGACGGCAGCCGGGGCTTCAGACGATGAAACCGGTGGTCCGGCAGTCCGGATGTGACCAAGCTCTGGCACGGGATCTCGATCGGGACCTGACAATTCTCCTCGATGGAGCGTGCCCGGAGTTTGAGGAGACGGATGCTGACGCCTATTCGCACAGGGAACACCGGAACGAGTCCGGGACGGAGTAGCCAGTACTGGACATAACGCAAGTACCGGATTGAATTCCTCGCCTTAAACCTCGGCAATCGCAGGCGCCACACGAAGTCGATCGTCGTGATTTCTCCACTCGAGGCCGTTCCCGGACGTTATCAGACCGACAGGTGCCGACTCGAGCGCGTCAATCGTCCTGCGTGCGTGCCGGGGCTCGAGTAGCTGGCACGTCACAACCTCGCCGATTCCGTACAGATACGTGCTCCGACCCGGACTCAACACGTACGAATCCTCAAGTTGCTTAGCGGTGGCCATGTCCATATGGATCGAGCCAACCGGCGCGCTCTCCTCGAGCCGGCGAGCACGGTTCACTGTCGTGCCCCAGAGATCGAAGTGCGGCTTGTGACGTCCGATAACACCTGACACGAGCGGGCCGCTCGCAATTCCGACGCGAACGTCGAGCAGTAATCCGGATTCGCGGGCATAGCTTCGAATAATGCGAGTTGATTCGAGCGCGAATCTGGCTACTGTCCGGGCATCCCGTCCGGATGCATCCGCGACACCCGCCGCGACCATGTATGAATCGCCGATGGTCTTGATCTTCTCGAGTCCATGCCTTGCCGCGGCTTCGTCAAGCGAGGTGAAGGTCTCTGTCAGAAGTGCGATGAGTTCCTGCGCGCTCAGGCGCTCGCTCAAGTTCGTGAATCCAACCAGATCGGCGAAAGCCACTGTCGCGTCCGGGACGATCTCCGCAATGTAGTTCTCTGACACCTTGAGCTGCTCGGCAATGCCCGCGGGCAGCAGCGCATGAAGCAAGTGTTCCGACCGGTTCCGCTCTTCATCGAGCGCTGACTCGAAGAGAAAGGTGCGCCGGTGTGCCTGGTCGATCTGGTACGCCAGTCCAATCGAAAGTAGCGCGGCAGGAACGAGAATCCAGTTCGTGTTCATGATGGTGAGGAATGACGCGTCCACGATAGCCATGAAGATGTTTGGAACGACGATCAGCATCGCGGGCAACGATAGCGCCGGAAGCAATGTGAGATCGACCATCAGCACTGTTGAGATGAGCATCATCAGGATCAGGATGCCTGCGCCATAAAGAAATCCGTCCTTCAGCAGTGCCAGCACCAGTGACACACTGACGACGGTCACAAGGCGCGCGACGATTGCCACAGCCGCCAGATTGCGACGCACGCGCTCGATGTAGGTCAGTCCCCCCAACACCATGATGATTACCGCGAGACTGCCGATGATCCATACACCCGGCACCTCACCGGCTGGATCGTGCCAGCGTTCCCAGGGCAAGAACAGAACGACGATGAGGCCGCCACCGAAAAGCGACGTTCGAAGCGTCCTGACGAGCCGCTCATGCTGCTGTTCTCGATAGGCGCAAAGCAGTTCGGGACCGATGTGGAATGCCTGATTCACAGTGTTACCTCTAATCTCATCGCCTGGTTCGCTAAAGTGCCAGGGTCAGACCGGCGGAAACGAAGAGCATCAGAGCCCAGATGCGATCGACATTGAGCCATGCGCGTCGAAGAATCATGAGACCGAGTTTTTCGTAAACGATGATCGCCATCACGCCCATCATGACGAACATCGCCGCCGTGTGCAGGAGAACGGTCG
>SKKR01000328.1 GCA_007123655.1 Thermomicrobiaceae bacterium | reverse complement strand
CTGGAGTCGGAATCGACGGATGCCAGTGCGGAAGAGTATCAGCCGATTCTGGAGCTGATGCAGGCGGTGGACGATTACATTCCGACACCGGAGCGAGCGATAGACCAGCCGTTCCTGATGCCGATCGAGGACGTGTTCGGGATCAAGGGTCGCGGCACGGTGGTGACCGGTCGAGTTGAGCGCGGGGTGGTCAAGCCTGGCGAGTCGATTGAGATCGTGGGGATCGAAGCGACACGACAGACAGTGGTGACCGGTGTCGAGATGTTCCAGAAGACGCTGGAGCAGGGCGAAGCCGGGGACAACGTTGGCTGCCTGTTGCGGGGTATTGACCGGGATGAGATTCAGCGTGGTCAGGTGCTGGCGAAGCCGGGGTCGATCACGCCGCACACGAAGTTCGCGGCAGAGGTCTACGTGCTGGGCAAGGACGAAGGCGGGCGGCACACGCCGTTCTTCCCGGGCTACCGGCCGCAGTTCTACATTCGGACGACGGACGTGACCGGTGCGATCCAGTTGCCGGAAGGCGTGGAGATGGTGATGCCCGGTGACAACGTGGAGATGACGGTCGAGCTGATTCAGCCGATTGCGATCGAAGAGGGTCTGCGGTTCGCGATTCGCGAAGGTGGCCGGACCGTTGGCGCCGGTGTCGTCACCAAGATTATTGAGTAGACGGGAATCACGGAAATGTCTGCACGGCGACCAACACAGAAGATCCGCATCCGGCTGAAAGCGTATGACCACCGCATTCTCGATCAGTCGGCGGCAAAGATCGTCGAGACCGCGGAGAGCACCGGCGCCAAAGTTTCCGGCCCGGTGCCGCTTCCGACCCGAATCGAGAAGTTCGCTGTTGTCCGGTCACCGTTCGTCCACAAGGACTCGCAGGAGCACTTCGAGATCCGGACGCACAAGCGGCTGATCGACGTCCTTGAGCCGAGCCACGGAACGATTCGGGCGCTTATGCGCTTGAACCTTCCGGCCGGTGTGGACATCGAGATCAAACTGTAAGACTGATCGCGGAAACCGAGTCGGGGTTCGGTATGTCCGGCCCGCGCTCTGTTTCCGGAATGGAACCAGGCAATTACGCTCTGTGGGCGACTCCGGGAGAGTTCGAGCCTGAAGTCGCGTCCTGGTAGGAGAGAGCCAATGATTGAAGGCCTTTGCGGCAAGAAACTCGGCATGACCCAGATTTTCGATGAGTCGGGCGGGGCGATTCCCGTAACCGCCATCGAACTCGGGCCATGCGTCATTACACAGGTGAAGACGAACGCACGCGACGGTTACGAGGCGCTTCAGCTCGGCGTCGGGCAGAAGAAGCGGCTCAACCAGCCGGAGCGCGGGCACCGGCGCAAAGCTGGCGCAAGCTCCCGGGCGCTTCGTGAAGTAAAGGTCGACGGAGCCGAAGAGTTCGAGCCCGGCCAGGTGCTGAAGTGCGACATCTTCGAGGCGGGCCAGCTCGTCGACATAACAGGGACGAGCAAGGGAAAAGGCTTCGCCGGTACGGTGAAGCGTCACGGATTTGCCGGTGGCCCGAAAACGCACGGTCAGTCAGACCGGCTTCGCGCGCCCGGCGCGATTGGCGGAGCGGCTTCGCCGTCCAAGGTATTCAAGGGAATGCGTATGGCCGGGCGAATGGGGAACGAACGCAAGACGATTCAGAATCTCGAGGTTGTCCGAGTGGATCCGGAACGTAACCTGCTCCTGGTGCGAGGCTCGGTTCCGGGCGCGAACGGTGGTCTGGTACTGGTGAAGCACGCGGTCAAGCCGCGTGAACGCGCAGCGGCCGCTGCTGCGTCATAGGCGAGAGGGAGCGAGCAGTGGAGACGAAGGTTTACGATCTGACAGGCAAAGAGACCGGCACCGTCGAGCTGAACGAGTCCGTGTTCGGGATTGAACCGAACATCGCGGTCATGCACCAGGCGTATGTTCGCCAGCGCGCGAATGCCCGGCAGGGCACGCACAGTACCAAGACCCGCTCGGAAGTTCGCGGCGGCGGTCGCAAGCCGTGGCGACAGAAGGGGACAGGCCGTGCTCGCCAGGGGAGCATTCGCTCGCCGCAGTGGCGCGGTGGCGGAGTTGTCTTTGGCCCCAAGCCGCGCAGCTACACGCAGTCGATGCCGAAGAAGATGCGCCGGCTGGCAATTCGTTCGGCGCTGTCCGCCAAGCAGAAGAGCGCGGAGATCGTTGTCGTCGAAGGGCTGGCAGAAATCGAGCCCAAGACGCGCGCAATGCGTGAGGCGCTCGGTAAGCTGCCGCTCGACAGCGCGCGATCCACGTTGATTCTCGTGGGCGACAACAAAGAGAACGTCTATCGAGGCGCGAGCAATCTGGACGATACGAAGGTGCTCCCGGCGCAGTACGTGAACATGCAGGACATGCTGAAGCACAAGCGAATTATCGTCACGCCCGAGGCGCTTGACGTGATTCATCAGCTCTGGGCGCAGTAGAAAGGTAGCGCAGAATGCAACATCAGGATGTGCTGCGGCGCCCCGTGATTACTGAGAAGAACACCAACCTCATGGAACAGGGTCAATATATGTTCGAGGTTGCCCGGGACGCCAACAAGATTCAGATCAAGCAAGCCGTCGAAGAGACCTTCGGCGTGACGGTCCGCAAGGTGAACGTGATGAACATGCGCGGCAAACAGCGTCGCCGCGCGCGCCGGACCGGCCGGATGGCCAGTACCGGCTGGACGCCTTCCTGGAAGAAGGCAATCGTCAGTCTGGCAGAAGGCGAAACGATCGATCTGTTCGGCGATTTCTAGCCGGGTGTGAACGGGATCACAGGAGGACGACATGCCCGTACGAAAATACAAGCCGACGTCGCCCGGTCGCCGGAACATGTCGGTTTCGACGTATGAAGAGATTACCAAGAAAGATCCTGAGAAGAGCCTGATCGAGCCACTGAAGAAGCACAGTGGCCGGAACAATCAGGGCCGCATCTCGGTGCGTCACCGCGGTGGTGGAAACAAGCGTTTCTATCGCAAGATCGATTTCAAGCGTGACAAGTTCGGGATCCCGGCGCGCGTCGCTGCGATCGAGTATGACCCGAACCGGTCGGCGAATATCGCGCTGCTGTTTTACAAGGACGGTGAGAAGCGCTACATGCTGTCCCCGCTCGGTCTGAAAGTGGGCGATGAGGTCGTTTCCGGACCGGACGCTCCGATCCGGGTCGGCAACGCGCTTCCATTGGATAACATGCCGATGGGGACTGAGGTGCACAACATCGAGCTTCACGCCGGCAAGGGCGGACAGCTCGTGCGATCCGCCGGAACTACGGCGCAGCTGATGGCGAAGTACAACAATTATGCACAGCTGCGGATGCCGTCCGGTGAGTTCCGCCTGGTGCGCGTGGAATGCATGGCGACGATCGGCCAGGTCGGCAATGTGGACCACGAGAACGTCCGGGTCGGCAAAGCGGGGCGGTCTCGACATCAGGGACGGCGACCGACGGTACGCGGGTCGGTGATGAACCCGAGCGATCACCCGCACGGTGGTGGCGAAGGCCGTGCGCCGATCGGCGGACAGCCGAAGACACCGTGGGGCAAGCCGACGCTCGGCTACCGCACGCGCCGTAACAAGTCGACTGATAAGTACATTGTGCGCCGCCGGCGCAAGCGGCGATAGCCGGCCCTGAGGCGAGATGGAGGACGACATTGGGTAGGTCATCGAAAAAAGGCCCGTACATCGATATGAAGCTGCGTGCAAAGGTCGAAGCGATGAATCGCTCCGGCCAGAGCCGGCAGGTCATCCGGACCTGGGCGAGAGCATCGACCATTTTCCCGGACATGATCGGCCACACGATCGCCGTGCATGATGGTCGCCGGCATGTGCCGGTGTTCATCACCGAGCAGATGGTCGGGCACAAGCTCGGCGAGTTCGCGCCGACACGGACCTATCGCGGTCACGGGAAAGACGCTGAGCGCGCCTCCCGCCGCCGCTAAGCGCGGTGGTCGGCTCCCGGGATTAGTTGGGAAGACGAGAACGACGATGGAAGTTATCGCCAAGGCGAAAGGAATCCCGGTTTCCGCGCGGAAGGCCCGGCTCGTGGTCGATGCGGTCCGGGGCAAGAAACTGGATGAGGCACTGTCCACGTTGCAGTTTCTGCCGCAGAAGTCGGCCAGAGACGTCTACAAAGTGGTCAAGTCCGCGGCGTCGAACGCAGAACAGAACTTCGACCTGGATCCGGAAGATCTCTACGTCAAGACGATCTATGCCGACGACGGTCCGAGTTTCCGGCGGTTTCGTGCACGGGCACGTGGCCGGGTCGCGCGTCGCATGAAGCGTTCGGCGCACGTGACCGTCATTCTGGACGAAATCGAGGAGGGAGCATAGTTTGGGCAGGAAAGTACAACCGATAGGTTTCCGACTCGGGATCGTCCACGACTGGGAATCAAAGTGGTACGCGGAGCGGAACTACACCCAGCAACTGCACGAAGATATTACGATCCGGGGATTGATCAGTGATGAACTGGTCCGCGCCGGCATCTCACGCATTGAGATTGAGCGTGCCGCGAACCGGATCGAGGTCACGGTGCACACGTCCAAGCCTGGGATCGTTATCGGCAAGCAGGGCTCGAACGTTGAGCGCATCCGGCAGATGCTGGAGAACAAGGTGGGCAAGAAGATCCACCTGAAGATCGAAGAGATCAAGGATGCCGAACTCGACGCGCACCTGGTGGCTGAAAGCATTGCCGAGCAGATCACCCGCCGTGTCTCCTACCGGCGCGCGATGAAGTACGCCGCGTCTCAGACGATGCGACGCGGTGCTCAGGGAGTGAAGATCAAGGTAAGTGGACGCCTGGGAGGCGCCGAGATGTCCCGGTCCGTCACAGAGATGTCCGGACGTGTCCCGCTCCACACGCTGCGAGCGGACATTGATTACTCGGTGGTGCACGCGCATACGACGTATGGTCGTATCGGTGTGAAGGTCTGGATCTATCGCGGCGATGTGTTGCCGGATGTATCCGACAAGGAAGATATCGCCGAACTGCTCTCGATCACTGAGTAGCGGCGAGGGCGGTTCAGGAAGATTGGACAGACGACCATGCTGATGCCAAAGCGAGTCAAACACCGCAAAGTCTTCCGCGGGCGGATGCGCGGCAACGCTCCGGGCGGAACCGAGGTCGCGTTCGGTGACTATGGAATTCAGGCGCTGGAACCGTCCTGGATCACCTCTCGCCAGATCGAGGCCGGACGACGCGCCATTACCAATGCCGTTCGCCGTGGCGGAAAGGTCTGGATCCGGATTTTCCCGGACAAGCCGGTAACGCAGAAGCCCGCCGAGACCCGGATGGGGAAAGGCAAGGGCAATCCGGAGTACTGGGTTGCCGTGGTCAAACCCGGCCGGATTCTGTATGAACTCAGCGGTGTGCGGGAAGACCTTGCCGAAGAGGCGTTGACCCGGGCGATTCACAAGATGCCGGTCAAGTGCCGGATCGTGAAGCGTGAAGGGGTTGGCGCTTAACAGCTCCGACTTGAGCCGGAACGCGTATGCAGGAGTGATGAATCGATGAATGCAGCGGAATTGAGAGCGCTCACGGACGACGAACTCGTCGAGCGCGTTGACGAACTGAAGACAGAGTGGCGCGATCTGCGCTTCGACGAAGCAGTGGGAAAGCTCACGAACCCGATGCGCATTCGTCAGATCAAGCGGGAGATTGCTCGTATCAAGACGATCGAGACCGAGCGCCGGATCGCGAAAGAGATCGAGGAGCAACTCGCGTCCTGAGCAGGATGTATGACTCCGATTGGCGTAGGCTGAAGTGAAGAGGCATAGAGGCGATGGAAGCATCAACAGCTGAGCAGCCAGTGAAACGACGCCTGAGCAAGGTTGGCAGAGTCGTTTCTGACAAGATGAACAAGACCGTGGTGGTGGCGGTGGACTACCGCCGGCAGCACCCGATCTACAAAAAGGCATTGCGGCGAACGAGTCGCTTCAAAGCGCATGATGAACAGAACCAGTATCAGGTTGGTGACATCGTGCGGATCGAAGAGACCCGCCCGCTGAGCAAGACCAAGAAGTGGATCGTTCGCGAGCTTATTGAGCGGCCCACCAGGGTCTAGAGTCATATCGGAGGTTCGCGATGATTCAGCAGGAAAGCCGCCTGAAGGTGGCAGATAACTCGGGTGCCAGGGAGTTACTGTGCATCCGCGTGCTCGGCGGGTCAGGGCGCAAGTATGCCGGTGTCGGTGACGTGATCGTCGCGACAGTGAAGCACGCACAGCCGAACTCGGCCGTCCGGAAAGGCGAAGTTGTGCGCGCCGTGGTTGTTCGAACCGCGCAGGGCTACACCCGGGAAGATGGCACGAACATCAAATTCGATGACAATGCGGCCGTCCTGATCAACCCGCAGAACAACATGCCGCGCGGGACGCGGATCTTCGGCCCGATTGCCCGGGAGCTACGCGAACGCCAGTTTATGCGCATTGTTTCCCTGGCGCCGGAAGTACTCTAGGGAATTGGCGGTAAGGAAGCACTGATGGCAGAGAAGATTGTAACCGGCGATCAGGTGCTGGTCATTCGCGGCAAAGATCGCGGAGCACGGTCGACTGTCCGGCAGAATCTGCCGAAGCAGGACCGTGTCATCGTCGAGGGCATCAACGTGGCCAAGAAGCACCAGCGAGCGATTCCACGGGTTCGCCAGGCGGGCATTATCGACATGGAGATGCCGATGCACGTCTCCAAGGTGATGCTGGTCTGCCCGTCATGCGATCACCCGACCCGGGTTGGTTTTCGCTTCGACGGTAACGAGAAGGTCCGGTATTGCAAGAAGTGTGATGCCGTGATCGAGCGGCCGACGAAGTAGCCGCGCGGTAAGGGGTGAAGTGATGAGTACGACAACGACACGAGCGAGATTGCTTTCGACCTACCGGGACGAGATCGTCCCGCAACTGATCGAAGAGTTCCAGTTCAGTAACCCCTATGAGGTTCCTCGTCTGGAGAAGATCGTCGTCAATATCGGTCTCGGAGAGGCGATCCAGAACGCGCGGGCGCTTGACGCAGCGATTGATGATCTGGCAACGATCACGGGTCAGAAGCCGATTGTGACCCGGGCGAAGAAGTCGGTTGCCGGATTCCGGCTCCGGGAAGGCATGCCGATTGGCGTCAAGGTCACGCTCCGCGGTGCCCGGATGTATGAGTTTCTGGACCGTCTGATCGGCACAGCGCTCCCGCGAATCCGTGACTTCCGGGGGCTGTCGCCCTTTGCGTTTGACGGCCGCGGAAACTACACGCTGGGGCTCGACGAGCAGATCGTGTTCCCGGAGATCGACTACGACAACATCGACCGGACCCGAGGAATGGAAATCACGATCGTAACGACCGCGAATAATGATGAAGAAGGCCGCCGGCTGCTGACGCTGCTGGGTATGCCGTTCTATTCATCCTGACGAAGCAGGAGGGCGAGTGGCGAAGAAGTCCGATATCGCGAAAGCCAGACGACCCGCGAAGTATGCCGTTCGCAACCACAATCGCTGCCGCGTTTGTGGTCGCCCGCGGGCATTCATCCGCAAGTTCGGCCTGTGCCGGATTTGCTTCCGCGAGCTGGCGAACGACGGGAAACTGCCCGGCGTGACAAAGTCGAGTTGGTAAGTCCAGACGTTCGCGGAGTGGAGTGACGAACAGAAATGACAGTGAACGATCCAATTGCCGATATGCTGACGAGAATCCGGAATGCCGGAATGGCGCGGAACCCGCAGACGACGATGCCGTCATCGAAGCTGCTGGTCAATATCGCCGAGATTCTCAAGCAGGAAGGCTACATCCGCGACTATCGCGTCGAGGAACGAAAGCCGGTGTCGCTGTTGACCCTTGATCTCAAATACGGGCCCGACCGCAAGCACACGATTCGCGAACTCAAACGGGTTTCGCGACCCGGTTTGCGGATCTATGCCGGCAAAGACGAACTGCCACGCGTCAAGAACGGGCTCGGCACCGCCATCATCAGCACGCCGCAGGGAGTGCTCTCCGGTCAGGAAGCGCGCCGCCGCGGTATCGGTGGTGAAGTGCTGTGTACGATCTACTAGACCGCAGCAGGGAGTGCCGCGGGTTCGAACGTCTGACCACGGCTCTGGACGACGGAGGTAAGAAATGTCTCGAATAGGATTCAAACCGATTCCAGTACCGGACGGCGTCGAGGTCACCATCGAGCCCGGTCTCGTGCACGTGAAAGGACCGAAAGGCGAGCTCCGCCAGACGATCAATCCCGAAATGGAGATCGCCCGTGACAACGGGTCGCTCGAGGTTCGGCGCCCGTCCGAAAAGCGGAAGTTCCAGCAGTTGCATGGATTGACCCGGACGCTGATCGCCAACATGATCGAAGGCGTCACCCAGGGCTTCAAGAAGGACCTGGAGATTCAGGGTGTCGGGTATCGTGCCGCACTCGAAGGTAAGACGCTGGTTCTGAATGTTGGCTACTCACACCCGGTGCGTGTCGAACCGGAGCCCGGGATTGAATTTTCACTCGAATCACAGACTCGGGTGACGATCTCCGGAATCGACAAGCAGCTCGTTGGCGAGCAGGCAGCCAGAATTCGCCGGATCCGCCCGCCGGAACCGTACAAGGGCAAAGGCATCCGGTACCTGGGTGAGTACGTCCGCCGCAAGGCCGGGAAAGCCGGCAAGGTCGGCGCATAGGACAGGACATTTCCGTCAACATCGCCCGCAAGGTGCGTTTGTGCCAGTATCCGGTCGAAAACGCCATTGGCTGACCGGGCGGGTCGTTGCGAGAGAAAGGATGATTCGCGTCAATGCGATACCAGTACAAGAAATCATTGTCGCCGCGCAAGCGCCGGCACCTTCGTGTCCGCGCGCGTCTGAGCGGCACGGCGGAGCGCCCGCGGTTGAACGTGTTCCGGAGTAACCAGCACACGTATGCGCAGATTATCGATGACACGGCCGGGCACACGATTGCCGCCGCATCTACGCTGGAGCCGGCCATTCGCGAGCAGTTCAAAGCAGCCGAGAACGGCCACCGGCGGGTCGACGAAGCAAGCATCGTCGGCCGCATCGTTGCCGAACGCGCCCGCGAGCACGGAATCACGTCAGTGGTGTTCGATCGTGGCGGATACAAGTTCCACGGACGGGTCAAAGCTGTTGCGGAAGCGGCCCGGGAAGCGGGACTCGAGTTCTAGATACGCGGTCAACGCGAGAGAGAAAGGTACACGGAACGATTATGGCTACTGACACTCGCGATCGCCGGCCGCGTTCTGACGAGGGCGGCGAACTTCAGGAACATGTGGTCCAGATCAACCGGGTCGCCAAGGTGATCCAGGGCGGCCGGCGATTTAACTTCAGCACCATGGTTGTCGTCGGTGATGGCCAGGGTCGGGTCGGCGCCGGGCTTGGCAAGGCCAATGAGGTTCCGGATTCGATCCGGAAAGGCGTCGACGCGGCACGAAAGAATATGATCCAGGTTCCGCTCGAGGGACGAACGATCCCACACGAAGTGGAAGTCAAGTACGGCGGGGCCCGCGTCATGATGCGCCCGGCAGCACCGGGAACAGGTCTGGTTGCCGGCGGTGGCGTCCGCGCGGTAGTCGAGGCGGCCGGAATTCAGGATGTTCTGGCGAAATCGCTCGGCAGTGCGAACCCGGTCAACGTCACCAAGGCAGCGATCAAGGCACTGAGCGAACTTGAATCCGCGGACCATGTTGCTCGCCGGCGTGGCGTGTCGGTCGAGAAGCTCCGACCGAAGCGGAAAGAGGAGTCCTGATCATGGCGGATACACTCAAGCTGACGTACTTCCGGAGTGCGGCGGGGCGGAGCAAGGATCAGCGAGACACGGTTCGCTCGCTTGGTTTCCGACGTCTGCACCAGACGGTTGAGAAACCGGACAACCCCTCCGTCCGCGGGATGATCTACAAAGTACGTCACCTGGTGCGAATCGAGAACGAGGATGTTGCCGACGACGGTGTGGACCGGGACGACGCCGCGAGCTAGCGTTCGCGGGGTGCGCACAGGACGTACAGGGAGAAGTCATCAATGGATCTGAACGAATTGAAGCCGGCGAAGGGCTCCCGCAGAGGTCGTAAACGCGTTGGCCGCGGGATATCCGCCGGCCAGGGTAAGACTGCGGGACGCGGCACTAAGGGCCAGCTTGCACGAAGCAAGGTTCGCCCGGGGTTCGAAGGTGGGCAGAATCCCATTTTCAAGCGGATGCCGTTTCGCCGCGGTTTCACGAACATCTTCAAGACCCGTTACGAGGTCGTCAACATCAAGCAGCTGGAACGACTGGATACGACCGATCCGATCACGCCCGAGCTCCTGGTCGAGCGCGGTGTGACTCGCGGGATTGAGTTTCCAGTGAAGGTGCTTGGCGAGGGCGAGATCTCGAAGGCGGTGACCGTACGTGCACATAAGTTCTCACAGAGCGCTCGCGAGAAGATCGAGAGCGCCGGTGGAACCGTGGAGGTTATCGAGTAATGCTGCAGGCGGCCGTCAATGCACTCAAAATCCCTGACCTGCGCGCCAAGATCCTGTTCACGCTTGGAATCCTGCTGATCTTCCGCTTTGTTGCGACGATCCCCGTACCTGGCGTGGACCGGGAGATCCTCGCGCAGCTCTTGCAAGACAACCAGCTTCTGGGAATGCTCAATCTGTTTTCCGGAAGTACGCTGACGAACTTCTCAGTTGTTGCCATGGGCGTTTACCCGTACATTACGGCGTCCATTATCATGCAGCTGATGACGCCGATCGTCCCCCGTCTGACGGAGCTCTCCCGGGAGGGTAACCAGGGACGCCAGCAAATCAACAAGTACACCAATTATCTGACGGTGCCGCTGGCATTTCTGCAGAGTTTTGGTCAGGCCGCGATCATGTCGCAGGCCGGCGTGCTGCACGACTTCGGCATCACCAACTCGGACACGGCGCTTCGGAGTATTGCGATTCTAATCACCCTGACGGCCGG
>SKKR01000220.1 GCA_007123655.1 Thermomicrobiaceae bacterium | reverse complement strand
CGACCTGGCTGTGCTCAGCCACCCGCACCAGGATCATGTCTGCGGGCTTCCAGAACTCCTGCGATCAATTCCAGTAGAGCGTTATGTCGACCCGGGACTGGAAACAACCAACCAGACTTACGCCGAGAGTCTGGAGGTCGTTGACGACCTCGGCATCGACGTCGAGGTCGCCCGGGTGGGCCGTTCCTACACACTCGGTGAGCACGTGGAAATTGAACTGCTCTGGCCGACCGACGACCTGCTCCTCGAAGCCGACGGCTCTCATCGCTTGAACGACAACAGTACCGTGGCCCGGATCGATGTTGAGAATGTGTCGATCCTTCTGACCGGAGATGCTGAACGGGACGCAGAAGCGGCACTGACCGAAACGCACGCTGGAGACCTGGATGTCGACATTCTCCAGGTCGGACACCACGGATCCAGCACATCAACGCAGGAGTCCTTTCTCAACCGGGTGGACCCGGAGATTGCAGTAATCCCGGTTGGCCTGGACAATCAGTACGGACATCCGCACCGTGACGTCATGCAGCGACTCCGCGCCCATGACGTTGATGTCTATCGCACAGATGTGGACGGCACGGTTATCATTCACATTGACGGAGAGTCATGGGACGTGACCACGAGCGCAGGGACTCCGTGACCAGCACGATGACGGTCGCGACCGTGGACCGGTTTGAACTGCGTCCGGGATCGGAACGAGTGGCGGTTCTGGTGTTCGACGATGGTCAGCAACTGGTGGTGCCCGCTGAGCGTCTTCCTTCGGGATGTCAGGAGGGTTCGGTGATTCGCCTGCAGGCGACGCTCGACCAGTCGGAGACGGATCGGCGAGCATCACGGGTGCGACGCCTGCAGTCCCGACTCTTCTATACCGGAGATTCCGATCCAGAATCGAACGAGGGCAACAGATGATCCAACGCCGGACTCCACGCTTTTTCGACCTCTCCTCAGTCATCGCATTCGGGCTCGTCGCCTTTCTCCTGGTCAGCATGCCGGGTGGCTGCGGCGACGACAACGACATTGACGACGAAACCTCGGACGACGCGGAAGCTATCGCCGAGCCGACTCCCCCGCCGATGATGGACATCGTTGAACCCGAACCAGGTGATCTCGATCCACCGGATGAGCCGGCGGGCGATCAGGAGAACGGGAACACCGGCAACGCAGACGATAACGGCGCTGAAGCGGCCGAAGAGGATACGGGCGCGCCGGACGGAGTCCACGTCGTTCAGCAGGGAGACACGCTGTACGGCATCGCGGTCCAATACAGTGTGAGCATGGATGAGCTGATGGAAGCAAACAACATGGATGATCCGAATCAGCTGCAGGTCGGTCAGGAGCTCCAGATTCCGGAGTGATCCGTGACAGGCGACCCGCGGAGCAGCGCGCGAGCCAGACCAGAGAACTAGTCCGGTTTCGCGGAAGTCCGGACCATATGGCCAGTGAGCTTAATTGACACCGACATCGCCGCGTGCTAGAGTTCGTTCATATTCTAACGAGACCATCGAGGGTAAAGGAGGTGATGCCCAGATATGAGTAGCAGTAGTACACTGGGCGTCGCCATGGAGGCTGCCAGCTAGACGCGCTCTGCTGTCACCCTTTGTGGCGGACGTCCAAAAGACCACGAAACCCGGTGGCGGATGCCACCGGGTTTCTGTTTGCGTCTAATTGTGCGCATGTCTCAGCATCAGGCGAATCGCTCGTCCCGCTTGCCCTCACCGTGACCGCGCGCCGGTTCTCTAACGGGTAATCTCATCACTTCGATGACATTGTCATCCGCCGCGACACGGTTGTGCCGCTCCACGCCGCAGCCGAGGCACAGATGGATGAGCACCTGCTCCCCATCTCCTCTGGTGAACACGCCGACGGCCCGCATCATCGAGCGACACTCGCTCCTGCGATCGCCGGGTCGTTTCCAGTCGACATGCCGGGAGTAAAGGCAGAGTGGGCAGTGGTTCCTGTGCCGTCCTCCGCTGATAGGCACTCCGACGATGGTCTTGCAGTGCCTGCAGCGAAACGTTCCATCGCGTGATTCCACGCGGTCCGCCTGCTTGCCTTGCTGCTTCGCGGCCGTCCGCCGAACCTTCGGCAGGTTCGTTCGGCGCTTGCGGTCTCGATTCGGCTTGTTGCGTCGCCCTGGTAACGCTGACTCGTCATCGTCGTCGAACCCATTCAGTTCGAACACGTCTGTACCTATCGGATCGTCCACGATCCAACCCTCTCCGGTAACGACGAACATGCAGGGGTTGAACTTGGACTGAGACACTCATTAGATCCTCTTTCACTGTTTCGAGCACACGCGTGTGCCACGGATGTCGAACTTCACATCCGTCCGGACTGAACCTTGCGAAGTGCAGGGATTACTCAGAGTGCGTTACCACGAGCAACGTTGTGGACGCTATTTGCAGCAAGACGAGGGACGCCCGGACGAACTGAAACGTGGGGTACGTCCCGTCCGCGGGCAGGTGTTACGCATCTGACTGAAGCAGGTAGTGGGAAAGTCGTTCAGGAACGCGTGCGCAGCCTGGCACGAACGGTGAGTACCCGGACCGCTCTGGCAAGTTGTCGGGTGGTCCGTGTGGTCTGCATACAGTTCCGTTCCTCGGGTGTAGTAGCCTAGAATCTGAACAACGAACGCGTCGTGGAATCAGTCTAGTTGGTGGAGTGTTGAAATGCAACAGGACGCGTGCGAGGCAACGCCGTCCGGCAAAGTTCTGAAATCTGGAGGAACCGCGCAATGAGCCGACTGGAACGGTTTCGGACGAACAAAGACAAGTTCTTCAAAGAACACGAGAATTCGCCGTTGACGCCGGAGCAGCGAGACCGGTTCGAAAAGCTGGAGTACTACCCGGAAGACGAATCGCTGCGGTTCGAGGTGGAACTGGATACCGAGGGCGTATCGGACGAGGTTGTGACGCTGGGAACCACGACCGGCGAACCGAAAGAGTTCGTGCCGGCTGGCCGGGCACGGTTCGAGGTGAACGGTGAGACGGTCAGCGTGATGGTGTACCGGGAACCCGGCCGCGGGCGGTATTTCCTGCCGTTCCGGGACGGAACCGCGGGTGAGGAAACCTACCCGGTCGGACGCTATCTAGACCCGCAGGCAAAGCCGGATGGGAAGCTGATCATCGATTTCAACATGGCGTACAACCCGTACTGTGCCTACAACGATAACTTCACCTGCCCGATCCCGCCGTTCGAGAACGTCACGAAGACGCCGATCAGAGCGGGCGAGAAGAGTTATCCGGACAAAGCGTGAGGCACGTCCTGTAGACACCAGATCTACGTCGAACGATCACCACGCCGGATGGAGAGCAGATGAGGATCGAGACATCGGACGAATCCCTGACAGAACTGCAGGTTGACGCCGTTGTGATTCCAGTCGGAGCGGGCAACGACCTCGACGGATCCGGTCAGGCGCTGGATCGGGCGCTCAACGGAGCGCTCTCAGACGCATTGCCCAACCTGGGTTTCTCCGGGAAATCCGGCAGTGTGTGCGTGCTTCCCTCCTTCGGGCACGTCCCGGCCGCGCGGATCGTTGCCGCAGGAACCGGGGAACAGGGAGAACTGACACTGGACGGAATCCGAAAAGCCTGGGGCGCGGCCGCCCGGAAAGCTCGTGAGGCGGGCGCTCGTTCGATCGCCTCGACAACGCCGCCGGCCTCGTTTGGCAGCGCCGGAGTTCGCGCCGCGTCGGAAGGCGTTCAGCTCGGCCTGTACCGGCATCTGGAGTACCGAAGCCAGCGAGACGATGACCGGGACGTGGAACGGTTCGTCTTTACCGATTCGGGAGACGAGGAACGGGACGCGATCGGGCGCGCCGAGCCGCTCACCCGGGGTATTCGCCTGGCGCGGGATCTGGTCAACACCCCGGCGCTCGATCTGTATCCGGGACGGCTCGGCGGCCGGGCGTGGGAAATGGCAGACGAGCACGGACTGGAGATCACAGTTCACGACCGCGCCGCACTGGAAGAGATGGGCGCCGGTGCGATCGTCGCGGTTGGTCAGGGAAGCGCCCGGGAACCGCGTCTGATCCACCTGATCTACCGCCCGGAGGGTGAATCACTCGGGACGGCCGGCTTCGTCGGCAAAGCGATCACGTTCGACACGGGCGGGGTAAATCTGAAACCGGCCGACGGCATGCGCAACATGAAGATCGACATGGGTGGCGGAGCCGCCGTCATTGGCGCGATGCGCGCGATTGCGGAGCTCAAACCGCCGTTTACCGTGCACGGCGTGGTAGCCGCGGCGGAGAACATGGTGAGCCATACCTCCTATCGGCCGGGGGACGTCCTGACGACGCTGAGCGGCAAGACGGTCGAGATCACAAACACTGACGCCGAAGGCCGGCTCGTACTGGCGGACGCGATGACGTTCACCGCCCGGCAGGGGGTTGACTACATGATCGATCTGGCGACCCTGACCGGGGCCTCGATCGTGGCGGTCGGCGACGAGGCCGCGAGTCTCTTTAGCACGGACGACGAACTGGCGGGGGATATTCTCCGTGCGGCGGAAATCAGCGGCGAGCGGATGTGGCTCATGCCGCTCTGGGACGCATACCGCTCCAATCTCGACAGCGATATCGCGGACATCGTCAACAGTGGGACCCGAGACGGCGGCGCCATCAAAGCGGCGCTCTTCCTCAAAGAGTTCACGCACGGCATTCCGTGGGCTCACCTCGACATCGCCGGACCGGCCTGGAGCACCACCGTTGACGGATACCGGATCAAAGGGGCAACGGGCTATGGCGTCCATACGCTGGCCACGTTGCTGGACATTCGAGAACACAACCAGGCCGGATAGAGAAGGTTCACGTAACGGTTTGAGACTTGCGATGGTTCACATAGTCAAGATAGAAGGGTTACGACGGTAGATGACCGTTCACTCCGTACGGCTCGCAATCGACACCAGCGGGCCGTATGATATGCACGACATCACCGGACAGGTGCAGCGTGTGATTCAGGACGCCGGGATGGGTGACGGGATCGCGACCGTCTTCGTTCGGCACACGACCGCGGCGATCATGATCGGTGAGCACGAGGCCGGTCTGATCCATGATATCCCGATCGTGATCGAACGGCTCGTCCCGCGAGGCGACCATTACCGACATAACGACCTGAACCGTGACGACAACGCCCACAGTCACGTGCTGGGATCAGTTATCGGGCCTTCGGAGACGATTCCGTTCACGGACGGGGAACTCGCACTGGGAACCTGGCAGCAGATCGTGCTAATTGAACTTGACACTCACCCGCGTTCACGACAGATCATCATCCGACTCACCGGGGAGTAGCTGACATGACCGACGACAGAGCGTTTCGAGACGGAATCGCGATCGGCATCCGAGCGCTTCGCGCAGAGCGGGGGTGGACACAACGTGAGCTATGCCGGCGAACGGATCTTTCTCCGGCGTACCTGAGCGAACTGGAGTCCGGACAGAAGGACGCGTCGGTCGACGTGCTCAACCGGCTGGCAGCAGCGTTCAGGATACGGATCGACCAGTTTCTCTGGATTGCGCTGCTGGCAATGCTGACCGGCGAGGTTCCCGGTGTCCAGCGCCGGGAAGCGGCGCTGAGCATGGTCCAGGGACTGCTGGAACTCGATCAGGTAAACCGCGATGAAATCGAAGATTTCATGGAGTTCAAACGCTGGATGCAGGCCCGGGAACGGCCGCATCCTCGCCGCCGGCGGGACCGAACAGTCGTAGACGATACCGAACATCCGGAACCTGATTTTACGGAGGATACATGATTGGCGCGCTGTACCGAGATGATGTCCTGGTCACAACTCAATGGCTGACCTACCGGCTCACAGATCCGACGATCCGGATACTGGATTGCCGTTACTACTTCGACCGGGACGGCCGGGAGGAATACGAAAAGGGACACATTCCGGGTGCGCTGCACATCGATTACAGCAAGGAACTCACTGATCCGGACGCGGAGGTTGAGGGGATGATCCCGCCGCTCGAACAGGTCGAGGCAGTCATCCGTTCCTACGGAGTAACTAACGACACGACGATCGTCGGGTACGACGATGAAGGAGGCCACTTCGCATCCCGCATCTGGCTCATCCTGGAACGCTACGGCGCTGAAGGGCAGATGAAAATCCTGGACGGCGGCTGGACCAAATGGGTGCAGGAGAACCGTCCGGTTACCACCGACATCCCCTCAGTGAAACCAGGCGATTTCACGCTGCGCGGTCGAGGACGGACCGAGAAGCCGGAGTTGATTGCCACCCTGGACGATGTTCGTCAAGCGAGTGAGACTGGATCGGCGACGATTCTCGACGTCCGGCGATACTCCGAATACACCGGCGAGGAAGTCCGCTCGAAGCACGGGGGACGCGTGCCGAACGCGATCCATGTGTTCTGGCAGGACAACCTCAACTGGGACTCGGACCGGACCGTCCGCGAAGATCGGGAGATCGAATCGCGGCCGGAGCTCGGGAATCTGAAGAAGGATGATCCGGTTATCACCTATTGCCAGGGTGGCGTGCGTGCAGCCAATGCCGCCATGGCGCTGCGAATGGCCGGGTTCCGGAACGTGCAGGTCTACGACGGAAGCTGGGCCGAATGGGGCAACCGGGATGACGTTCCGATCGACATCGGCCCGGAGCAGGAGAGTGGATAACAGGCTGCCGCGGGGAAGGCCCACGCCCGATGGTGCGGATCGAGAACGCAGCGAAACTGATCGGCGACACGCCGCTCGTCCGGCTCAACCGGGTCGTCCCGGACGGTAGCCGGGTCTACGCCAAGCTGGAAGCCTACAATCCCGGATTCTCCGTCAAGGACCGGATCGCTCTTCGTATGATCGAAGACGCCGAAGCGCAGGGCTTGATCGGCCCCGACTCCGTCATTATCGAGGCGACGAGCGGCAACACCGGAATCGGCATTGCGGTCGTCGCGGCGATCAAAGGCTACCGTACGATCATCACGATGTCCGCCCGGAACAGCCCCGAACGCATCGCCCTCCTGCGAGCGCTCGGCGCTGAGGTCGTTCTCACCCCGGCCGAAGACGGGACCCCTGGCGCGATCGAAGAGGCCAAGCGCATCGCTGAAAGGGAACCGTCCGCGTTCCTGGCCCGCCAGCACTGGAACCCCTCCAACCCCGCGGCCCATTACGACACCACCGCCGAGGAGATCTGGGAAGAGACCGAGGGTGAAATCGGCATCTTCGTCGCCGCCTTTGGCACCGGAGGGACGATCTCCGGCGTGGGCAAGAAGCTTAAAGAGAAGAACCCCGAGATCAAGATCATCACGATCGAACCGGAAGAGTCGCCTGTTATGTCAAAGGGCGAACCCGGAATGCACGGTATCCAGGGCACCTCGCCCGGATTCATCCCGGAAATCCTCAACCGGGATGTGATCGACGCCGTCGAGCTGATCACGACTGACGACGCAATCGAGATGTCCCGACGCCTGATGAAGGAAGAGGGACTGCTGGTAGGGATCTCCAGCGGCGCGAACGTCGCCGTCGCCGCCCGTCTGGCTGCCCGGCCGGAGAACGCGGGCAAAGTCATCGTTACAGTATGCTGCGATCTGGCGGAACGCTACCTCTCTACTCCACTGTTCGAGGGCTACCACGAGGCGGACCGCGTGGTGTGAGGACACTGCCCGCCGAAGAATCGGCGGGCGCCAACGAGAGTACGCGCCAATAGATTGGCGCGCTCAGGTGCATATGGAAGTGATGCCCGCCGATAAATCGGCGGGCTAAGATGCATAAGGAGATCATTTTGTATTTGAGCCCGGCAATTTATTGCCGGGGATCTGGTGGTAAGGAAGGTGAGGATGCCGTTCTGGCGCTTGTTCTACCATGTTGTGTGGGCAACACGAGGACGGGAGCCAATGATCAGTCCCAGTATCGAGCGGACTGTGTGGGGCATTCTGCGGGACGCAGCGGACCGACATGAGATCATCGTTCATGCGATCGGTGGCGTCGACGATCACGTCCATCTGGCCGTATCGATCCCTCCAAAGACGAGCATTTCGAAAGCTGTGCGGAATCTGAAAGCTGCCAGTTCCACCCAGATTAATAAACGGTTCGATCTGGATTTCACGTTTTCCTGGCAAGGTGACTACGTCGTGCATTTCTTTGCGGAACGTGACCTCGGGACGGTGCAGCGGTACATCAATGACCAGCGGCGGCATCACTGTTGTGGAACGGTTCGCGACGAACTGGAGCCGGCTGGTTAGCACGCCGGCAGATCCCCAGTAATCCCGCCGGTAGATCGGCGGGCTGAGATGCGTTTGGAAATCGTTTCGTATTTGAGCCCGGCAGTTCATTGCCGGGTCTGCCCCTCCGAAAACCAACGCCTTGACAGCGCTCCACTCCACTATTAATTTGCCAGTTCAGATGAGGCGCAAGACTTCGCGATAATCATGCTGGTTATCGTACGGATGAGATTGCGCGGAGGTGGAAAGGGGAGACTATGAACGGCGAATCCGCAGAGCGGCTGCGTTCCTTACTAACCGGAAGTCAGCTGAACCGCAGGCGGCTGGTCACGGTGGGGCTCGGACTGGCGGGATCGATGTCTGCAGGGTCGCTGCTTGCTGCGTGTCAGGCACGGGATGCAGATGACGATGACCCGGTGGAAGAGACCGAGGACGAGCCCGTTGGCGATGACGGGGACGACGTTGAGGTCGAAGATTCCGACGACGAAGACATCGAGGCAGCTGAACCCGACGATGGGACCGACCCGGGAGTCCGCGAGGTCGAAATTGATGGCGAAGCTGTCGAGATTTCGTCTGATTTCGAACCATTCGACGCCCAGGAACTCAATCTGGAAACCCTGGAGGTCGAGTTCCCGGATGGCCCGGTCCAGGCTCAACCGTGGGAGAACACCTGGGTCGGTCAGGTCACCGACGATCTGTTCATCGGTATCCGGGTCGCGGACGCGTACGGCGATGAACCCAGGGACGTTACTGCCTACCTGTGTGACAACGATCTCTGGGTCCTGCTCGACGGAGAACTCGTCGACGGCGCGGGAACGCTCTCCGACGAAGATACAGAGGTGGAACTCGAGCTTGTCGACGAGCAGATCACCGGGACCGTGACACTCGCCCGCGAAGACCCGGTGGATTTCACCGCATCACCGGCAGATGGCGATGCTGGCGTGTACATCGCGGCGACGGAGATCAACGAGGTCGAAGTCACCGGACGCTGGATCGTGCTGGAAGACGGCCAGCAGCGCGGTACTGAGATCTGCTGCACCGGGGGCTGCTGCCCGCCGATCGTGGTGTGCTGGCCATGCCGGGAGCAACTCTAAGGTTACCGTCGATGCGCCGGCGGGTCCACGGTGCGTTGGAAATGGATGCGCGCCGATGGGAATGCCCACCGATATATCGGCGGGCTGAGGTGCGTTTGGAACGCACGTTGCATTTGAGCCCGGCAATTCATTGCCGGGTCTGCCACCGATGAATCGGCGGGCTCAAATGCATATGGAAATTGTTTTCGATATCTCAGCCCGCTAATTCGCTGCCGTGATTCCGCAGGCAAAGATTCTCCAAGTGCGTTGCTTATTCTATAACTAGCTATTGACACAGTCCTTGCGTCCCGCTACAATGGCGTCACCTCGTAAAGCGCTAAGCCTCGATGCCGCTCAACCTGAGTATCGTGGCGCCGCCAGCTTGAGCCAAGCAACAGGCGAACCCTGCCGAGGCCGGTGATTGGGCCGGTCGGACGATCGTTCGCCCGACCGGCGAGTTACAGGAAGGGGTCGCGGTGAAACGGATCACTCTTGCGGGCCTGCTGGCTGCACTGCTCCTGCTCACCACAGGGCTGGGCGCCGCGCTTGCCCTGCCGGTCAACAATCCTGGGGCCGAATTCTTCACGCTTGACTGCGACGATGGCGAGAGTTACGACATTGTCGTGACACCCGGCAACCCGGGGCACATCCTGGATACCAACAGTAAGCTGATTCCCCACCGGTTCACGATCGCGCTGATCGTCGATGGGGAAGAACTGTTCTCGGAGTCGGAAGGCGTAGGTCAGGGAGAGAAGCGAGGTCTGAAGGACCGGCTCCTTACCTGCACACTCGAGTTCCATCCGGACGAACAGGAAATCCAAGAGATCGAAGCGGAGCTCGGCCTCGATCTATCCGGCAGCGACGTCATAGTCCAACTGAGCGTTGAGGTGATGAAGACACCGGCCGGTCCGAGATAGACGCGCCATCACCTCCGCCATGGAAACCAGTGGGCTCTCGCGATTATGGAAATCACCGATTCGTTCAATTGGTTCGATCACAAGGAGGGACTAATGAGTCAGTCGATCGCTGCGTTCCGACTGGACCGCCGGCTGGTGGTACTTCTGGTAACGCTGGCAACTGCCGCCGCGTTCATTCTGAGTGCGTCACCCGCGTTCGCCTTCCACTGCTACGTGGAGAACAAGCCGAACGGCGCCGGGTCGGTTACAGAGGAAGACCTGAAGGTCGCCGGCAACTCCGGCAAGGTCGTCGCGCCGGGGGCCTTCATTGACACGAGTGAAACCGGGCTGGAGCATGACTTATTCATTCGCGGCCAGCCGGTTCCGCAGGACGACGAGGACGAGTTCATCGTTGGTTTGGGAACTTTGCCGAGCCAACCACACGACGCCGGGAACACAAGCAACGGCGTGCAGGCGCTCGAGTTCGAGTTCCCAGAGGAGTAAGCGTTCCGAACGGCGCCACACTCTGTTCAGCCCGCCGATGATTTGGGGGATTGCCCGCCGATTCATCGGCGGGCTCAAATTCGTGAGGAAATCGCTGTGCATCTGAGCCCGATATGTGATTGCCGGGTTTCCAGGGTTGCCCGCCGATGAATCGGCGGGATCGAATTCGTAGGGAAATCGTTGTGCATCTGGGTCCGGCAATTGATTGCCGGGGTTCCAGGTGCTGCCGGGGAATGGTCCTGCGATCTGGTGATAGATTCCCGAGCCT
>SKKR01000147.1 GCA_007123655.1 Thermomicrobiaceae bacterium | reverse complement strand
TCGCCGCGGGAATGATCACCCAGCGCGGATCGCAGCGTGGAAATCGCCTGGCTGAGACTGTGCCTGGCCGCCGATTCAGGGCGCTCCGGCCAGAGTAGCGCAGTAAGGCGGGGGCGCGGGTGTTCCCGTTCCTGTTCGGTTGCCAGGAATGCGAGGAGCGCCCGTACTTTGTCATAGCCGAACTGCACGGGCGTCCCGTCAGAAAATCTGGCAACCATCGGCCCCAGCAACTCCAGTGTCAGACGGGACATGGGTTCGCACCCTCCAGCGGGGCGGTCTGACTGGACCATCAACGCGGCTTTCGTTCCATCAGTAATTGATCATCATACGCGTTCCTATCACTCGTTTCAACGTTGTTGAGGTTCTCTTGACACTGCGTTGATGGGACCCGGTCATGATCCCACCATCAGCACGCCGCGAGACGAAAGTCGCCGATCGGGTCAGTTCGGATGCATCCATCAAAACCGGAAAGGAGCGAGCGACGGAGCGCAACGGCAGCGGATCAGGACGGCATACAGTGGGCGACCGCTGTACACAGCGAGAAAGGGGAAACGATGAGTCAGGTACAGGAGACCAGTCAGAAGACAGCGACCACGTATGACCTGCGCGGGCAGTTACTTGAAGTGTGCTCTTGTGAAGTTCTTTGCCCGTGCTGGATCGGTGAGGATCCGGACGGCGGGACCTGCGATGCGCTCATCGCGTGGAAGTTGGAGCGCGGTGAGATCCAGGGTGTCGACGTCTCCGGGCTGACATTCGCCGTGTTGCCCCATATCCCCGGGAACGTCCTCCAGGGGAACTGGAAAGTGCTGGCAGTTGTCGATGACAAGGCGAATCCGGAACAGCAGGAAGCGATTCTGAAAGTGTTCACTGGCCAGCTCGGAGGGCCGATTGCCGACCTGGCGAGCCTGATCGGCGAGGTGGTCGCCGTCGAGCGCGCACCGGTTGAGACAAACATCGAGGGCGGAAAGGGCGCTATCAAGATCGGTAATCTGGTCGAGGCATCCATGGAGCCGTACCAGGGTGCCACCGGCAAGACGACCGCCCTGAGCGAAACCGTGTTCTCCACGATTCCCGGTGCGCCGGCATACGTCAGCAAGGCGCAATCGTTCAAGCGCAACACCGAAGAGTACGGCCTGATGAACATCAATCTGCAAGGTCACAACGCCGTGCAGGGTGAGTTCCACTTCCAGGCCTAGACAGAGGCCCCTCGGTTCCATCCGGCGAGCATCGTCCCCTTAGCGATGCCTCGCCGGGCGGAAACCGCCGGCACGAGCGAGCAAATCTGGCGCGCAGGGAAAGGAATGCAACGTATGTCGATCGAGACGGGAACCGGGCAAGACACGCTCGAACGCCACAAGCAACTGATCTACGACATGTGGCGCGATGTGACAGCGCAGGATCTGGACGCGGTTCGGACCTATTACCACGCGGACGCCGTGTACCACGCCGGGTCCGGCGACCTCACCGGCCGCGAGGCGATCATGTCCTATTACCAGGGCTACTACGCGGGATTCCCTGACTTCAAAGGCGAAGTATCGATGATCGTAGCCGAGGGCGACCTGGTAGCCCACATGGCGAAGGTGAGCGGGACGAACTCTGGCGACTTTCTCGGGATCCCGGCAACGGGCAAGTTCGTCAGCTCCAGCGGGATGCTGATGACCCGGATGCGGGACGGCAAGATCATCGAAGAGTGGGAGTGTTTCGACTACTCGGACGTGATGCGGCAACTCGGACTGGCCTGAACGCTCGATCAGGAGTCGAGCAAACTGAGGAGAGTCATCGATGCAAGTGCCCTGGACGCAAACAGCCGACGATAACCGGCCATTTCTGATCGTATCAGTCGCTCTGATTGTGCTCGCGTGGATCGCGCTGTTGGTCTGGGGCATGTCGCCGTGGGCGCGATATCTCAGTCACGACGCGGTGGACCTCATTCTGCACGGGTCTGGAGTCTGGGTCGCCGGCCTGTTCGTCGGCGGCTGGACACTCATGGTCATCGCCATGATGTTGCCCGCCAGTCTCCCGCTGATTCTCCTGTTTCGTCGCATGACCGTGCGGCACGCTGACCGAGGCATTCTTCTCGGCATGCTCATCGGCGGGTACCTCGTGGTCTGGGTAGCATTCGGAGTGGCGGTCCATGCAGCGGATCTCGGTATCCACCAGGTCGCGGCGGCGACGACCTTTCTGACCGCCCACCCCTGGGTTCTGGTCGCCGGGATCTTCGCGGTCGCTGGCGGCTATCAGTTCACCGAAATGAAGTACCGCTGCCTGGACAAGTGCCGCTCGCCGATGAGCTTCATCACGTCCTACTGGCGGGGCAGCGCTGAATGGCGAAATTCTCTGACGCTTGGAATCCATCACGGGATCTTCTGCGTCGGCTGCTGCTGGTCACTGATGCTGCTTATGTTCGCGGTCGGCCACGGCAATCTGGGATGGATGCTGGTACTCGGTGTGGTGATGGGCGCTGAGAAAAATCTGAAGAAAGGCAGAGCACTGGCGAAGCCGCTCGGGATCGGCTTGCTGATCGGCGCCGGGCTGATCGCTGGAACCGGCATCCTGCATGGATAACCGGTCTGCCGGTTACACCGTCCGCGACTCCCACCGGAAGAAGCGCACCGCAATCGATATCCCGATCACCGCAGTAACGAGCATGACAGCCACGCTTACCCAGACATCGGCGATCGTGGCACCTTCGATCACGATCTCCCGCAGCCCGTCGACAAGATAGGTAAGCGGCATGATGTCGATGATCGGTCGAAGCCAGTCCGGGGCATTCTCCACGGGGAAGAAGACACCGCCGAGAACGAGCATCGGAAAGACCACGATGTTCGAGATCCCGGACGCGGTCGCCGCGTCCCGGGCGAAGCTACTGATGGCGAAGCCAATCGAAAGAAAG
>SKKR01000324.1 GCA_007123655.1 Thermomicrobiaceae bacterium | reverse complement strand
GGAAGCGCCAGCTGAAGCCCCGGAAGCCGAACCGGAACCGGCCTCATCCGATACCGAAGATGAACAGTCACAGTCCTGACGTTGAATGCATGGGAGCGGCAAGCCGGCTGACTCGAGCCGGCTTCTCCATGTCCTGAAAAACACAAGGCGCCAGAGCCAGGGAGGATTTCAATGCAGATTTCGGCAGATATGGTCAAGGAACTTCGCGAAAAGACCGGCGCAGGCATTATGGACGCAAAGCGGGCGCTGGAAGAAGCGGCCGGCGACATGTCCAAAGCGGCACAGGTCATTCACCAGCAGGGGTTGGCCCGCGCGGAGAAGAAGAGTGACCGTCAGGCATCTCAGGGCCTGATTGAACCGTATATTCACGGTGGCGGCCGAATCGGAACGCTTGTGGAGATCAACTGCGAAACCGACTTCGTTGCCCGCACGCCTGATTTCCAGGGTCTGGCACACGATATTGCCATGCAAGTCGCCGCGTTGAACCCGAAGTACGTTTCGGCGGACGAGATCCCGGACGCCGAGTTGGAGGAGCGCGCGGACGAGGTGGGCAGCAAGGACGTTGCGGCGAAGCAACTGGCACTCCTTTCCCAGGAGTTCATCAAGGACAGTAGCGTCACCGTTGAAGAACTCATCAAGGATCATATTGCCAAGCTGGGAGAGAATATTGTCGTTCGGCGCTTCAGTCGTTTCGAGCTCGGTGAAACCGCGACGGACGAGGGAGACGACGAGTAACGAAAGCGTTCGCGCGTGACCGGAGGGTCAGCTTCCGTGAAGGTATCCGACGACGGAGCGGACAGTTCAGAATCACAGTCCTACCGAAGACTCCTGCTGAAGCTCTCCGGCGAGGCGTTGATGGGTTCGGCCGGCTACGGTATCGATCCAACCGTCGTAACGAGGCTTGCAAGCGAAATCTCCGACGTCGTCAATCGCCACGTCGAACTGGCGATCGTGATCGGTGGGGGGAACATCTGGCGCGGTCTGGCAGCCAGTTCACACGGTATGGACCGCGCGACCGCGGATTACATGGGCATGCTGGCCACGATCATGAATGCGCTGGCGCTGCAGGATTCCCTTGAGGATTTCGGGATACAGACCCGGGTGCAGACCGCGATTGAGATGCCACAGGTTGCCGAACCGTACATTCGACGCCGGGCGATCCGTCACATGGAGAAGGGACGGGTTGTCATCCTCGCGGGCGGAACCGGCAACCCCTACTTCACTACTGATACAGCGGCAGCATTGCGGGCGATCGAGATCGGCGCTGAAGTCATGCTCATGGGGAAGAACAATATCGACGGCGTCTACGACGATGATCCGAGAACGAACCCGGAGGCTCACCGGTATGAACGGATCACACACCAGATCGCGCTCGAACGGAATCTGCAGGTCATGGATCAGTCCGCACTCGCGCTCTGCCGCGAAAATGACTTGCCGGTAATCGTGTTTGATGTACTTAAGCCAGGGAACATCGAGCGAGCAGCGTTTGGCGAAGCAGTCGGCACGCTCGTGCACTGATCGCACCCGTTCCGGGGTGCGCATGGTAGAGTAGACGCGCCCGAGACGCCTTCGCGATTCCGGGAGGTATCAATGCTCAACGATGTGAAGTCTGACGCCGATGATCGGATGAAGAAAGCGATCGAGGCCCTGCAGCGGGACCTCGCCACAATCCGAACCGGACGGGCGTCCCCTGCCCTCGTCGAGCGCGTGGAAGTCGACTACTACGGGGCCATGACACCACTGAATCAGTTGGCCGGAATCAGCGCCCCGGAGGCCCGCCTGCTGGTGATACAACCCTGGGACAAGAGCTCGATTCAGGCAATCGAGAAAGCGATCCGCGCCTCGGACCTCGGCGTCAATCCGTCAAATGACGGAGACGTCATCAGGATCGCCATACCTGCGCTCACCGAAGAGCGACGCAAGGAACTCGTCAAGGTCGTGCGCAGCAAGGTCGAAGACTGCCGCGTGGCAATCCGGAACGTCAGACGAGACGCTATCTCGCAAACGAAGGAACTTGCCCAGGAGAAAATGATCAGCGAAGACGAAGAGCGTCGCGGCGAACAGGAGATCCAGGAACTCACCGACAAGTACGTAGCTCAGGCGGAGAAGACAGGTAAGGAGAAAGAGGAAGACGTTCTGGAAGTCTGATTCTGGATCACTCCTCCCGGAATGGATGCATCTGAACCTGGTTCCAGCGTGAATAGCAACGAAGGTGCGCGTCCGGTCCCTGATCACGTTGCAATCATCATGGACGGAAATGGGCGCTGGGCGACAAGCCGCGGTTTGCCACGGATCGCGGGACACGAAGCCGGAACTGAGAATATCCGGCGGATCACGAGCGCGGCCGGGGATCTCGGGATCAAGTACCTCACGCTCTGGGCATTCTCAACGGAAAACTGGCGACGTCCGCGAGACGAAGTCGACGGCATCCTCCGAATTCTAAGCGACGCAATCGACACGGAAACCGAGGAGCTTCACCGCCGAGGAGCGCAACTTCGTCATATTGGAAGTCTGGACGGACTGTCACCGGAGCTTCAACAGTCGATCCGGAACGCCATCGACCTCACCAAACACAATGACGCCATCGTGCTGACCCTGGCCTTCAACTATGGTGGTCGGGCGGAAATTCTGCAGGCGATCAAGCGTCTGATCGAAGACGGGATTCCGGCATCGGAAGTCACCGAGGATCGCGTGAGCCAGCATCTCTACACCAGCGATCTTCCGGACCCGGATCTGGTTATCCGGACGTCCGGCGAGTATCGAACCTCGAACTTCCTCATCTGGCAGGCTGCCTATGCCGAATACCACTTCACGCCGGTCCTCTGGCCGGACTTCGACGCTGATGACCTGAAGCGTGCGGTTGAAGACTACCGTCATCGCGAACGACGCTTCGG
>SKKR01000231.1 GCA_007123655.1 Thermomicrobiaceae bacterium | reverse complement strand
GTGCTCCAGTTCCACGTCCATTCCCATCCTGAACTGCTCGATATCGAACGGCTCATTCTCCAGATCCAGACCGATCTTCCGGGCTATTTCCAGTGCTGCTTCCTTCGTGAACGTCTTCTTGCTCATCAGTGTCCCGCTTTCAGGTGAGCATTCTGTGAATGCCGGGATGTGCCGGCAAACTCCGGCATCTGTGGCCACGATAGCCGGTGTAGCGTGGTGGCAGCATTGCGTTGGATCTCACGCTCGTAACAGCAACGTCACAGTTTGCCCTTCTGCCTGATCGCGACACCCACAGGCTCTATTGGCTCTGTCACGCCTATTGTCCGCGTTCAGGTGTTCGCTACCTGAATAAGTCCACGGATATAGCCGAGCGCGAAAGAAAACTGTCGCTCACCGTCCGGATCGCTGTCAGAGTGCGGGACGTGGTCCGGACAGAGCATGCCGTCGTAACCGACCTCCCTGTAGGCCCGGATCGCAGCCAGCATGTCGACGTCACCCTCATCAGGCAGCACCTCCTGGAAGTTCAGGTAGCCGCCACGAATGTTCCGGAAATGCACCATGAATATCTTCCGCTGGGCCCCGAACCGGCGGATCGCATCCAGCACCTCAGTGGCCGGGTTCTCACACATTTCCGCAACGGTTCCCTGACAGAAATTCAACCCGTTGACCGGGGATGGGTACAGATCGAGAAACCGTTGAAGCGCGTCGAAACTGCCCAGCACATGGTGGACGTTCAGATCGGCATCCGGCGGCATCGGTGGGTCCTGCGGGTGGATTGCGAGTTTTATGTCCACCTCCTCGGCAACGGGCACCGCCGCCTTCAGAAACCGCTCGAGTACCTCCCATGCTTTGTCGACCGAAATGCGGAGGTCCGCGACATCGTTCACCTGCTCGTCGTACCTGAACAACGCTTCGGCATCGTGTTTCGATTCGTCATAGCGGGTGAAATCGAAGCTCTTGTACTGAAGCCCACCCCGGCCCGGCG
Source organism: Thermomicrobiaceae bacterium (assembly GCA_007123655.1). Lineage (GTDB taxonomy): Bacteria > Chloroflexota > Chloroflexia > Thermomicrobiales > Thermomicrobiaceae > SLMJ01. The sequence continues at coordinate 1,913 of SKKR01000231.1, read as the reverse complement.
TCACGTGCGTCCGCAGCACGCCGATCGGGTGAAATCGATATTTGAGGCAGGGGATCCCTGTTGAGGCCGCCGTTCTGATGTTATCCAGTGCGACAGCCAGTCGTTGATCCGTGTCCGGTTGATGCATCGCCATCGACCGGAACAGGCTGTCGGTCTCCAGAGACAGCACTTCGAGTGCAAGACCGTGTAGGTTAAAACGGTCCCGAAACGCCTCGAGGTCTGCCCGCTTCCAGCGCCCCTTTTCGTCCGCCAGGCCGGGGACGAGCGTTGGGCCGGTCGCAATGTGTTCCACACCAAGTTGCGCCTCGAGCGCGAGACGCCGGTCAGAGAAATCGCTGAGTTGCTGCCCGATGTGCATGTGGCCTCCGGCCTGGACGAGTTGACCGTGAGTCGCTATGGTCAGAGCATAGCCGCACATGGAACGCTGGGAAAGGCCATGATGGCTGGTTTAGGTGTACGCCCCCTCGTCGTCGGGGCCAGGGAAGGAACGACAAACGATGCCTGACGGAAAAGGGTTCTATACAGTTTCAGACCTGCCGGCGTTCTCGCCGGTGGACGGGATTTCGATGCAGGCGATCACGGGCGAGAAGATGATGGCGAACTGGGTCCGGCTTGAGCCGAACACCGAGATGCCGCTGCACGATCACCCCCACGAGCAGGTCGGCGTAGTGCTCGAAGGAGCGCTCGAACTGACCATGGACGGAGATGCTCACGTGGTAACTCCCGGCGTCGCCTACATCGTGCCGGGTGGGGTGCCGCACAAAGGTGTCGCCGGGCCGGAGGGGTGCCTGGTGCTGGATATCTTCTCGCCGCCACGAGAGGACTACGCAGCGCTCGTACGTGGCGCACGCCAGGAGTGACCCCGCTTACAGGCAGATCGGGTCCGCGCTTCATTCCGTTCCACCGATCGCGTCGCGCGGGGTGGAACGGCTGGCGATCCAGGCCGGAATCACGCTCGAGGCAAGCCCGAGCAGGATGACGCCCAGCATCACAACGACAAAGCTGAACCATGGAATCACCAGAGTCGTGACGCCGAACAGGCCGGAAGAGAACCCCGTGTTTGCCATGAGCGAGATTCCCAGCCCGAGCCCGACTCCCAGGCAGATGACGATAATCGTCTCCCAGAGGACCATCCCGACCACCTGCTCCCGCGTGGCGCCAATCATCCGCAAACGGGCGAACTCGCGAGCCCGGTCATTGATCGACATCATCAACGTATTGGCGATGGCGATTGCCGTGTAGATCACCGCGAGGCCGCCTAGAAGGTAGGTGACGCGAGTGTTTTCCTGGATTTCCCGGCTCAGCCCCTCCGCGTAAATCCCGCGATCGATGACTTCAATCGTCGGATACTCGTCCTGAAGGCTCGTGATCGCGGATTCAACGTCGCCATCATCTGCGCCTGGAGCGACCTCGACGAACACGTTCGCCAGAAGTTCCTCGGACGAGTGTTCCAGCAGCAGATCCTTCGGTACGATGAGATCGGCAAACCCCATCGAGTGCTCGAACACCGCGACGACGGTAGCGGACTCGTGCGTTCCGTCCGCATACCAGTAGATCGCCCGATCGCCGACGCCCAGGCCGCGCCCACGGGCCACCAGATCACTGATCGCCACCGTTCCGGCATCCAGCGACTCCAGTGAGCCTTCTCGGAGTCCCAGGTCCAGCACAGCATCAAGCGATTCGGGGTCGACCCCGCTGGCCGGGACATCGCTCAGTTCGGAGTAATCACTGCCGAGCGGTGTGATGTTCATGACCGCCGGTGCACGCACGGTTCCGGCGGCAGCGCTGAACGCTGGAAGACGCTCGATCGCCGGCACCACGGATTCCGGCAGTCCCCCCGGTGCGCCGGAGACAACGACATGGTCAGCCACCAGCCGGTTCCCGGTATCGCGGGAAACGCCGTATTCCTGCAC